>DAIRFU010000130.1:0-13025 GCA_036794935.1 Kofleriaceae bacterium
ACCGCGCTCTCGACATCCGATTGCGCCGATCGCGCCAGCATGCCGAACGCGGCGCCGGTCAGCACCAGGCCGACACCGGCGCCCGCGGTCGCGAGCCCGGCGAGCTTCAGGCTGCGATGCGAGGACGGCTGCGGCGCTTCGTCCTCGAGCGTCTGCTCCTCGTCGCCCTCGTCGCCCTCGTCCTCCTCTGCGGCCGGGGTCGTCACCGCCGGTGACGTCGATGCCGGCTCGGGTCGATCGATCGTGTCGGGCTGCGCGACTGCCGAGCGCTCGGCCTTCGCGGCGCACTCGGTGAGCTGCGTGATGAAGCGCTCGAGCTCCTCGCTCTTGTCGGCGCCGAGCGGATGCACGGTGTCGCGATCCTTGAGCGCACGAAACCGCTTGTAGAAGTAGAGCGCTTGCTTGCAGTTGCCGCTGAGCCGGTATGCCTGCGCGATGTTGTAGAGGAACGCGGGCTGCGGCCACGCCTCGTATGCCTTCGTGAACTCCTCGACGGCCTCGTCGAAGCGAGCGAGGTTGTACGCGGTGTTGCCGCGCTTGAAGTGATCCTGCGCGACCTGCTGGCCGCTCTGCGCGAGCGCGATGCCGCACGCGAGCATGATCGCGAGCAAGGTGATCCATGGCCGTTTCATGAGACGCGGTGCTCCTTACCTGGCAAACGGGTTCAACGTGTCGTCGGTGTGGCCTTCGCCATCCGGCGTGCCGGCCGTGGCCGGCGAAGGTGACGTCGCGCGCGCCGGCGGCCGGCGCCGCACGCGGTGTGTTTGCTTCTCGAGCACGAGCGTGAGATCGCTCGACGTACCGTCGATGACGACCGTGCGGGGGACGTAGCCGCGCCGCGTGACGCGCACGTCGACGGGAGCTCGCGTCGCCGCTAGCTCGAGGTGGAGCGGTGTCACGCCGCGCGGCGTGTCGTCGTCCCCCACGAACACCTGCGCGCCGGGCGGCTGGGTCGCGAGCGCGATCGTCAGGACCGCCGGTGCGGGCGGCGCAGCGGGCGCCGGTGCCGGTGCCGGTGGCGGCGTCGGCGGTGCAGACAGCGATGGCGCGGCGGCCGCGGCCGGCACGTCCGCGCGCAGGGCACCTGGCTCGCTCGTCGCGACGGTCCCCACCGGCTCGGTCGGCTCGGCCGGCTGACGCAGCGCGAGCACGGCGATGGCGGCACCGATCGCGGCGATCGCGACCCCGCCTGCCAGCCAGCGCGTCGCGCGCGGGCGCGAGGCCACCGGCGCCGTCACCTGGGCGGCGGAGCCGCCGAGCGTCGTCGTCCCGGGGACGATCGCGGTCGCGGCGGTCGCGATGTGGACGTCAGCGGGCAGCCCCGAGCCGGTGATCGAGGTCAACAGCGAACCGAGCGCGCCCGCCAGCTCGGTCCCGTTCTGGAAGCGGGCCGCCGGATCCTTGTCGAGGCAGCGCGCGATCAGCGCCTCGATGCTGGCCGGCACGTGCGGCGCGACCGAGGTCACCGGCGGCGCCGGCCGCGTCAGGTGGGCCACGAGCAGCTCACCCGGTGCATCGCCCTCGAACGGCGGTCTGCCGGCGAGCAGCGTGAACAGCACGCAGCCGAGCGAGTACACGTCCGAGCGGGCGTCGATGCCACCGGCACCGCGGCACTGCTCCGGTGACATGTACACGGGCGTGCCCATCACGGCGTTCGCCTGGGTCTTCGTTCCCGACGGATCGTCGATCAGCTTCGCGATCCCGAAATCGAGCACCTTCGCGCGCTCGCCGCCGGGCACCTCGGGATCGCGGACGAGGAAGACGTTCTCGGGCTTGAGGTCGCGATGGACGATGTTGCGGGCGTGCGCCGCACCGAGCGAGCTCGCGACCTGACGCATGATCCGACCCGCGTCGGGGACGGGCAACCGGCCGAGCCGATGCAGCCGCTGATCGAGCGCCTCGCCCTCGAGCAGCTCCATCGCGATGTACGCGTGGCCGCCGGCGTCGTGGCCGAAATCGAAGATCTGCACGATCCCCGGATCCGCGATCTGCGTGGCCGCGCGCGCTTCGTTGAAGAATCGCGTCACCACGCCGGCGTCGCCGGAGAACGCTGGATGCAGGAGCTTGATCGCGGCGCGACGCCCCAGGGCCGCGTGCTCGGCGAGCCACACGGCCCCCATGCCGCCCTCACCGATCTGGTGGAGCAACCGATACGCACCGACCTGTCTGTGGCTTGCTCCAGTCTCCATGGTGGGCCTCTCGTCGCGAGGTACATGGAGAACGCGACCCGGACGCGATCTTCCGCGGCGTCGATCGGAAAGATCGAGCGGCCGCGTGCGTCGTCGCGGTGGAGGAAGAACGATGAAGATACAAGCGAAGCTGATGTCGTGTGTTGCTGTGCTCGGCTGCCTTCTGTTCACCGCGCGCGCCGAGGCAGCGGCGGATGGTTATGTGTGCTCGATGGGCTTCGACCCGCAGAGCAGCAACATGGGGTCGTACGGCTACATCTATTTGTCGGTGTACAGCGCGCCCGATTGCCAGGGCTCGTACCGGGGTGGCGGCTATCTCTGCTCGGTCGGCGCGACCTCGCCGAGCTGCGCGTCGACGCACCTGTATCGCGAGAACGCGCTGTACCACGTGTTCGACGCCCTGCAGAACGCGGTGGCGCTGGGCGAGCACATCTACGTCTCGGCCGACTCGCTGCTGCGCTTGATGATCGTCTACTTCCGATAGCGAAGCTGCCGCGCACGCGGTGGTAGAGTCGGCAGCTGGTGGGCATCTCTCCGAGGCAGGTGTTCGAGCGCCGGCTCGCGCGCACGTATCAGCAGGCGGTGAGGGCGCGCGCGACGAACGAGGGCGTCTCCGACCTGGCCGCGAAGGCCGACCAGGACCTGGCGACGATCGAGCGCGAGCTGCCCGCGGACGAGGGCGGCCTGCCGATGGCGCGGCTCGCGCGCAGGCTCGGACTCGATCACGATCAGACCGAGCTCGTGTGGACGATCGTCGCGTGCTCGATCGATGGCCGCCTGATCCCGCATCTCGAGACGATCGGCGGCGCGCACACGCGGCGCGGCCTCAGCCCGTCGGTGTACGCGATGCTCGCGCAGCTCGCCGACGACTCGGTCGCGCAGCTCGCGCACTGGCTGGCGTCCCCGAACGCGCTGGTCGCCGACGGCCTGCTCCTCGCCACCGAGCCGGTCGCGCCCGCCGCGCGCGCCTACATCGCCACGTCTCGGCTGATCAGCTTCCTCGCCGGCGAGGACCACGGGATCGAGCCGCTGAGGCTCGCGCGCGTGCCCGGCGACCTGCTCCACGACGACCGCCAGCGCGCGACGATCGGCGAGATCGCGGCGGCACTCGAGCGTAGCGACAGCACCGTGCTCGTCCTCGAGGGGCCCCTCGGCTCGGGCCGCGTCACCGCGTGCGCGCGCGCGAGCAAGCAGCCGCTCGTCGTGCTCGACTTCACGAGGCTGGCGGCCAGCCAGATCGGCGACGCACTCGTCATGCTGCGCCGCGAGAGCGTGCTCAGCTCCGCGATCCCGGTACTCGCGAACGTCGACCACGTGCTCGGCGAGGACACCCGCGAACAGCGCCGCCTCGTCGGCGAGCTCGTCGACAGCATCAGCGGCCCGGTGCTCGTGACCTCGACGGTGGCCGGCGCGGATCTCGGTACCAGCCGGCCGCTCGTGCGCATGCCGTGGGATGTCGCCGACACCGAGGTGCGTGCGGCACTGTGGACACGCGCGGTCACCGCGATCGGTGCGCGCATCGACGGCGACGTCACGAAGCTGGCGCATCGCTATCGCGTCGGACCGGCCGCGATCCAGCGCGCCGCAGAGTCGGTGCGCCTGCTGCACCCGGCGGGCACCGCGCTCGGCGAGGCCGACCTCGCGATGGGGTTGCGCCACAACATCGCCGAGAAGCTCGGCGGGCTCGCCCATCGCGTGGACGTCACGCAGAGCTGGGACGATCTCGTGATCGCCGACGACATTCGCGACCTGATCCAGGCGCTCGTCGGGCGCATTCGCCACGCCTATCAGGTGCTCGATCGCTGGGCGTACCGCCGCAAGATCGCGCGCGGTGCCGGCGTGCCCGCGCTGTTCTCGGGCCCCCCCGGCACCGGCAAGACGATGGTGGCCGGCCTGATCGCGCGCGAGCTCGATCTCGAGCTGTACCAGGTCGATCTCAGCAAGGTCGTCTCGAAGTGGATCGGCGAGACCGAGAAGAACCTCGCGCGCGTGTTCGATGCGGCCGAGGAAGGCCATGGCCTCTTGCTCTTCGACGAGGCTGACGCGCTGTTTGGCCAGCGCTCGAGTGAGATGCGCGGCGCGACCGATCGGTACGCGAACCTCGAGGTCAACTACCTGCTCCAGCGCGTCGAGGCGTTCGGAGGGATCACGATCTTGACGACGAACCTGGAGACCGCGATCGACAGCGCGCTCAAGCGCCGGCTCGCGTCGCATATCGTGTTCGCGACTCCCGAGGAGGACGAGCGCGCGCGGCTGTGGGAGCGGCAGACGACGACGGGCGCCTCACCGATGGCCCGCGACGTCGATCACGAGGAGCTCGCGCGCGCGTTCCCGAAGATGACCGGCGCGAACATCCGCAATGCCGCGATCTCCGCGGCGTTCCTCGCCGCCGCCGACGGTACGGAGCAGATCACGCAGGACCACCTGATCCGCGCCGCCCGCGCCGAGTACCGCAGCATGGGCCACATCATCTCGGAGATGTCGCGCACTCGCGGGCTCGGCTGAAGCGGGCGCTCAGACGCGGCGTGCGGGTCCGCGCGGGCTGCGGTTCTGCACGACCGCCTCGCTGCTCTTGTCGAGTCCCTTGCCGGGACGCTCGCGCGTCTTCGTGGGGCTGCCTTGCTCGCGCCGGGTCGGCTCCTGACTCTCGGCGTTCTTCCTGCGGACGGATTTCTTGGCCTTCATGATCGCGCAGCCGAGCAACCCGCGTGCCGCTGTCAGCTCGCGTCCATGCACAGCTCGATGCGATTGACGACGAGCGCCCCCGAGCTCGGCCCGGCCTTGATGCGGATCTTCACGCCGCCGTCACCGGCCAGGATCCCCGTCGTGATGTCGGTCGCGTACCACTGGTACGGCGCGACGTTGCTGACGAAGTTCGTCGGCGTTCCGCCGATATCCTGGAACGTCTGCCAGTTGAAGCTGCCGCTCGCGGTCGTGTTGAAGCTGCGGCCGTAGATCGCGAGCGTGGCGCTCGTGATCTGCGAGACGCCGACCGTCGACAGATCGAGATCGACGAAGTGGTTGCCATCGAGCTGCAGACCGCCCTGGGCGAGGAACGGATCGACGTACGCCGGCGTGTAGCCGAACCCACCGTACGCGCCCGCGTGATAGTTCGACGTATCGGGCAGGCCAACCACCTCGTAGACGACGTACGCGGTGCCGCCGCCGTTCGCCCACCGGATCCGGAACGCGGTCGCGCCCGCGGAGGCAGAGCTGCACGGCCCGCCGGTGATGGTGCCGGTCGGCGCGTCGGGTGCGGCGTCGGGCACGGCCATGCCGCCATCGAGGACGACCATCGCGTCCGGCGCGCCGCCGCCGTCCAGCGCGCCGCCGCCGTCCAGCGCGCCGCCGCCGTCCAGCGCGCCGCCACCGTCGCCGGTCCCACCGCCATCGTCGAGCGTGTCGCCGTCGTCGCCGGCGATCGCGGCGTCGTCGACCATCGCCGCATCCTCGCCGCTGCCTGCGCCATGCGCGTCGAGCCGACCGTCGTTGCCGCGCGGGCTGCCACACGCGAGGAGGAGCAGGACGAGCATGCCGGGCCACCGCGCCATGCGCCGGGTTCTACACCAAACTGAGCAGCATCACGAGCAAGATCGCGAGGACGGCCAGTGCAGCCGGCAAGAACCACTGCTCCGACGGCGGATCCGGAACCGCGGGCGCACTCGGCGGCACCCAGCCGCAGCGCGGGCAGTGACCGCTCGGGGTCCCGATCACGAACGCCGTGCAACCGAGACAGTGGAACGGTCCGGGCGCCAGTCTGACCTCGCAGGTCCCGCGCGCGTTCACCTCGGAAGTCTAGCGGACCGGTGTACTGTCGCTACATGATGAAGCTCGCCCTCGTGGTGCTGGTGCTCGTGGCTTGCAAGAGCGACGAGGACTACAAGCAGCAGAAGCCGTCCGAGCCGGAGCAGGCGGAGGCGCCCGCCGAGCCCCCACCGCCGCCTCCGAAGAAGAAGGTGCTCACTCCGGACGAGCTCGGCAAGTGCACGCTGAAGCTCACCGGCGCGATGACGAAGGAGCAGACGACGCAGGGCAGCCGCGACACCACGAACGTCAGCTACTGGCAGAGCGAGGCCGAGAGAGGGACCATGTCGGCCATCGAGGGGTTCGTCGTGCGCTGCGACGGCCCCGACATCAAGTTCGCGATCATGCCCGGCGGCGGCAAGAAGGACGGCATGCCGTTCTCGCCGAAGACGTACGAGTTCAAGAAGGGCACGGGCAGCGATGCGAGCCTGATGGTCACGCTCGGTCCGAAGCTGACGTTCGGTGATGCGACCGGCGAGGTGAACATCACGGCGTTCGACAAGCGGCACATCGCCGGCACGATCGATCTGTCGGGCAAGCTCGTGCCCGGCAACAAGGCGGTGAAGCTGACCGGCGAGTTCGACTACACGTGCCCGGGGCTCTCGGGCTGCGAGCTGTAGCCGATCTAGCCGGCGACCCGGCGCGGCCCGGGAATTCAGGCTAGGGTTGCGCGCATGACGGTCGACAACCTGCTCCTCTCGTTCCACGTCGTCGGCGCGCTGATCTGGGTCGGCGGCCTGTTCGCGCTGATGGCGTTCCTCGAGGCGGTCGCGGCGGAGCCGGATCAGGCGGCGCGCGGGCGGCTGGTCAAGTTCATGCGGCAGGCGGCGATCGTCCCCGACATCGGCGCGACGATCACGATCCTGTTCGGCCTACACAGGCTGTTCCAGTTCAAGCTCTACGAGGCGCACTACATGCACGCGAAGCTCACCGTCGTCGTGCTGCTCATCCTGCTGCACGGCTACCTCAAGATGAAGGCGAAGCGCGCGCGCAAGGGCGAGGCGTTCACGCCGGCGCCGCTCGCGATGAAGCCGATCCTCGTCGTGATGACGACCGCGATCATCGTGTTCGTGATCACGAAGTGGCCGCTGTAGGCGACTAGCAGGCGCGCGACTGCTCGTCGCGCATGCGCGCCTGCTCGAGCAGCAGGTGCGTGATCGCCAGCTCGAGCTGCGTCTCGCGGTGCCGCGGTGGGCTCGCGAGCAGCTTGAACGTGCCCTGCTGCCAGTCGAGCAGCGACAGCACGACGGCGCGCGGATGGCTGGTGCCGAGCGACCAGCCGGCGTCGACGATGCGACCCGCCACGACGTCGATCCACGCCGCGTGACCGTTGGACGCGACGAGACGGCCGGTCTTCTTCTCGAGCTCCATCATCGTCAGCACCGACGCGAGGCCGAGGTCGGCGATCGAGCCGGCGAGCAGCACGCGCTCGCTGCGCTTCGGCGTGGCGGCGACCCGGCGCACGCGCGCGATCGCCTCGACGAGCGTGAACGGCTTCATGATCACGTCGGCGGCGCCGTGCTCGAACGCGGGCTCGATATCCCGGGGGTCGCTCGTCGTCACGATCGTCGGCACCGCGGAGAGCCGGTCGTCGCACGCGAAGCGCTCGATGAGCTGGATGCCATCGACCATCGGGGTCACGCGATCCGCGAGCACGACGTCCGGCTTCTGGCGCAGACACGCGCCGAACACCTCGAGGCCGTTGCTCGCGGTCGCGACCGAGAAGCCAGCAGCGCCGAGTGCAGCCGACAGGCGCTCGACGACGCGCGGCTCCGAGTCCGCGACGACGACGTGAAACTCCTGCGGGCGCCTGGTGCGGGCACGGCGGAGCAGATCCTCGATCGCCTCCGCAAAGTCGGGCTCGACCGGCTCGCGGAACACGAGCCCGATGCCAGGCGTGCGGCAGAGCTCGCGCGCCTCGTCGGCGGCGAGGCAGTGCGTGACGCGCGCGGGATTGCCGACGCGCTTGCCGTTGATGTCGAACGCGATGACGACGGGCGTGCCGGCGGGCAGCGGCGACATCGCGATGAACATGCCGGTCCGCGACACGTCCTGCATGACGGCGTGACGCCACTGATGCGACGCGTAGACCATCACGTCGAGATCCAGCGCGTATCGCTCCGATTGCCTGGGCACCTTGAATCTTCGTACCGCGTCCGATCCCGCGCGCCTAGATACTTCACGCACTTGCATCCCCAGTGTTAACCGACCCCTGGCGCGCGAATCCGCCGAAAGTTTGCGCGCATGCTCCGGATCGCCGTTAGTGGAACCATGGAACCTGCCATGATCGATCTGGTTCGCGAGCTGGACGACCCGGGGCGGCGCCGCGATCCCGAGCTCGAGGTCGAGATCGAGATGCTCGACGACACCCTGCTCGACCCCTGGTTCATGCTGTCCGAGGCCGAGATCGCGCAGCTCGACGACGATCCGGACGCGCACGTCCACGAGATCTGCCTCGCGCCGCGCGCAGAGGCGTTCGACTACATCTAGAAGATGACGTCGTTGATCGGCGCGACGTTCATCCCACCGGGGTAGCCGTACGACACGTTCTGGGTGAACGTGCTTGTCAGCGGCGTCCCCCAGCCCCAGACCCAGAGCCCGAACGGCGCGTCGCTGCTGATCTCGTGGCGGCCGTTGTTGCAGTTACCGACCGGGGCGAAGTTGCCGGTCGACAGATCCTGACGCGCGTACTCGAAGTCGGCATCGATCGCCGTCCAGCCGGAGAGCGGCCCGAAGCAGTCGAGGTTGACGTCGTGGAACTGCTGGTCGACACCGCGCGCACGCACGACGACCAGGTTCGTCTCCGGATAGGTCGGGTCGGTGAAGAACACGTACTGCATGAGGTACTGCTCGGGCGGCACGCTGGTCACGAAGTCCGGATCGCCGTAACCGCTCTGCACGTGCGTCGAGCTCGTCATGTACGTGAACAGCATGAACGGGTGATCGGCGTCCTGGCTCTGCACGGTGAACGGCGTGCCGGTCTCGAACGTGACCTCCTGGCCCGCGTTGATCGTCGCCGGCCCGCCGACCGGGGTCGACCAGGTGAGCGTCGTGCCATCGACCGCGCCGACGATCCGCCAGAACGTCGAGGTCTCGGCCGCGACACGCGGCTTGTACATGACGCCGACGTAGCGGCTGCCGAGTGCCTTGACCGGCGGGATCATCTGCTCGCCGTGATCGCAGTACGACGTGCCGACCGGCACGTTCATGCAGGTCTGGCCGGCCATGAAGCCGACCGGCTTGTTCGACTGAACGGCGCTGCCGGTCAGCTCGGCGTTCTGGGTGATCTGCGCGTGCTGGCCCTTGTTGAGGTTGATCGTGATCAGCTGGCCGGCCGCTCCCCCGGGAATGCCGGTGCCGCCGGTGACCGCAGCCTTCGGCGTCAACATCACCTGGGTGCCGTCTTCCTTCGCGACGATGTTGAGCGACGGGTTACCGGCCGATGCGGCCGACACGTTGACCGCGACGTAGTTCATGTCCCACACGCTCGTGGGCAGCAGCAGCGACGCCGCGGTCACCGCGACCGAGCCGCCGCCGTACGGGTTGATCTGATACGCGACGACCGGGACATCGGTCTTGATGTGGAACGCATCGCTGATGCCGGTACCGCTCAGGTAGGCGGCCGGGGTCGCGGGCGTGACCGGGCAGTTCGGTGCCGAGCCCTGCGTGCCGGCGAGGAACAGGATCGCGACCTCGCCGGGCGCGAGCCCCTGCGTCGCATCGTACGGAGCGTAGGTCAGCGACGAGCCCGTACCGCTCGGGATGCGCGTGAACGTCGCGGCATCGAGCGTCGCGGCCTTGTACTCGACCGTGATGTGAACGGGGAACGACCACGTATTCGCGACGAACGCGGCGAAGCAGTAGCCGGCGGTCAGCGTCTCCATCTGGGTCGCGTAGTAGTCGCAACCGACCGAGCGATGGTTCGCCTCGGCGGCCGCGCACGCATCCTGACAGGTGTACGAGCCCGTGTCGCACGCGCGGCCACCGCTGCAGTCCTCGAGCACGGCGCCATTGCAGTCGATCACCGCGTGCAGATCGGCGGAGCACTGGCGACCGCACCCGGCATCGACCATGGCGTCGTCATCTCCGGGCGTGTCGTCGTGACGTGGTGAAGGACCGCAAGCGATGAGGAATACGAGAAACAGCGCTGACTTCATCAAGTGCCCCCAGGCGAGCTGAACCGTAGTCGTCGCTGTGGCGCGGATCAACGACAAACGCATACAAGGGCGTCCCTGGAGCACTCTCCTGCGCGTCGTGTAGGTGTCAGTCGGTTCGACACGGTTTCTGACATGGCTGGATGCGGCATTCACCGGCGGTCCTCGCGATCCCGCGACCTTCCACAGGTCGAACCACCGGCAAGCCGCTTGCTCGTAGTGACTCGCATGCGAATCGCCTTGGCCCTTCTGCTCGTCGGTTGCGTCGCCCCTTCGTCGCCGGATCTCGACACCGACACCGGTAGCGGTACCGACACGGGTAGCGGTAGCGACACGGGGAGCGATACGGGCAGCGGCTCCGACGTGCCGCCGGGGGCTCCGGTCGCGAGCGGCACGTACCAGGTGCGCAGCGATATCGACCTGACCGTCGAGGCGCTCCTCCCCGAGCCGGCCGAGGCGATCGTGATCACGCTGCGTGACTTCTCGACGAACCCCGCACACGCGCTCCTGGACCTCGCCGAGGAGCAGGGCGTGCCGGCGGTCGACGAGCTCCGCGACGCGCTGCCCGACTACGTCGAGGGCAAGCTCGAGGGCTGGATGAACGGCGAGATCAACAAGCTCACGGTGGGCGGCGTGCCGGTGCCGCAGGTCGCCGGCGAGATCGCGGCGCTCGCCGAGAGCGCGCTGACCCAGTTCGCGCTCGACAGCGAGCTCGCGGTCACCGGCACGACGGCGACGCACACACTCGTCGCGATCGACCTCGCGCCGGCGGGGATCGACGTCCGCGTCGAGCTCGACGCGCTCCCCGGCGAGATCATCGCGGCTGCCGCGAGCTGCTCGTCCGCCGACGGCGCGCTGACGCTCGGCGACCACGCCTACGCGCTCGCGTATGGCGAGTACGTCTGGCGCGCGCTGGACCAGGCGGTCACCACCGAGTACGGCACCGACATCCGCGGCGTGATCGCCGGCGCGGTGAGCTGCCCGTCGCTTGCCCACACGATCGCCGCGAAGTGCTACCTCGGCTACTGCGTCGGCCACGAGGCGCAGCTGACCGCGATCTGCGAGGCCGGCATCGACGAGGTGGTCGAGCGCGCGCACGACAAGCTCGCGGCGCTGCGCTTCGACGCGATCCACCTCGCCGCGGGCACGGCGACCCTCGTCGATGCCGACGCGGACGGCGCGGCGGAGGCGCTCGCGGGCGGCGTGTGGACCGCGGAGATCAACGCGGGCATGGGCCTGCGCCACGTGCCGGCGACGTTCACCGCGTCTCGGTGATCTTCGCGAGGTGCGGCGGCGCGTCGGCATCGAGGCCGAGCGCGGCGGCGAGCGCGGGCAGCGCGAGGTAGAAGCTCTGCACCTGGCACAGCGGGGCGAGCAGCGGTGGGCCATCGACGGGCGGCGTGCAGCGATGCAGCGTCGCGCCGAGCGCGGCGAGCCGGGCGAGCACCTCGCGCGTGGTCGCGGACGTCGCGTCGACCTGCTCGACGGCGACGATCGGAAAGCCGGGCCCGACGAGCGCGACCGGACCGTGCAGCACCTCGGCGGTGCTGAACGCCTCGGCGTGCAGCCGGCACGTCTCCTTGAGCTTGAGCGCGAGCTCCTGCGCGGCGCCCAGGCCGATGCCGCGACCGACGACGTAGAGGCTCGTCGCGCCGGCGAGCGGCGACAGATCCCACGCCACGCCGCACGCGGTCTCGAACGTATCGGGCGCGCGCCGGACCGCCTCGGCGAGTGCGGCGTCGCCGGTCCACGCCGCCGCGAGCTGGAGGAACGCGAGGCCCGAGAGCAGGAACGACTTGGTCGCCGCCACCGCGCGCTCCTCGCCGGCGCACAGCGGCAGCACGAGATCGCACAGCGCCGCGAGCGGCGACGCCTCGTCGTTGATGAGGCCGACGACGAGCGCGCCACCCCGCCTCGCCGCGCTGGTCAGCTCGAGCACGTCGGGGCTGCGGCCGCTCTGCGAGACCGCGATGAAGAGCGCGTGGCGCAGGCCGACCGGCGCGCGCTGATACATCGACGCGACCGACGGGCCGACCGACGCGACCAGGTTTCCGACCGTCGTCTCGATCACGTACTTGCCGTACGTCGCCGCGTGATCGGAGCTGCCGCGCGCGCACGTCACGACGAGCGGCGGTGGCTGCGCGTGCAGGCGCCGGGCGAGCTCGGCGAGGACGGCTGTGCACGTCGCGAGCTGGCGGCGGGCGCCCGCCGCGGTCTGGCGTGCTTCGAGCGCGAGCCGCGACTCCATGATCAAGCTTAGCGCGCGACGCGCTCGACGCTGTATCCCGCGCGCTCGAGCATCGCGACGAGGCCCTCGTCCCCGAGCAGGTGGCCGAGGCCGACCGCGACGAACGCGCCGCCGTGCGCGAGGTCCTTCTCGATCGCCGGCAGCCAGGCGCGGTTGCGCGCGGTGAGCAGGGTGTCGGCGGTGCGCGGCACGACGAGCAGCGCCTGCATCGTGGCGATGTCGCCGGCCCGGTACGCGGTCACGAGGCGCGCGAGGCTGCAGCGCATGCTGGCGCGCGCATGGATCGCCTGCTGGAGATCGGCGACGCCGACGGCGTGGTCGAGCGCGGCGAGCTGCGCCTGCCACGTCTCGAGCGCCTCGACGGGGATCGCGAGCTGCTTCGCGCGCGCGGCGAGCTCGACGTCCATCGACGGTCCGCGCGCCGGCGCGAGCGTGTTCGAGAGCAGCGACATCGCGTACCAGGGCCTCACGCGGCGCAGCTGGTCTTCCTTGATCGTGCCGAGCAACGCATCGCGCAGCTCCCACCAGTCGTCCGCGGGGAGCAGCTGATCGATGCCCTTGCCGTGCGCGATCCGCACGAGCTCGCGAAACTCGTCCGGCAGTTGAACACCCTGCTCGACAAGAACAGCG
>DAIRFU010000719.1:0-3606 GCA_036794935.1 Kofleriaceae bacterium
CATCAAGGGCCTCGCCATCGCGTGCCTCGCGCACCGGCTCGTGCTCGCGCAGGCGCACGACTCGCTCGGTCGCCAGCGCAGCGATAGCGAGCGGGCGATCGCCGACATCGTCGGCCGGGTCGCCGTCCCGACCTGATGTCGGCGCTGTGGGCCCGGCTGCGTCGTCGCCTGCGCCCGCCGCGCCGGCTCAGCTTCACGCGCGAGGGCAAGCTCGTCGTCATCATCTCGATCGGTATCGGGTTCGCCGCGATCAACACCGGCAACAACCTGCTCTACCTGCTGCTCGGCTGGCTGCTCAGCTTCATCATCGCGTCGGGGATCCTGTCAGAGCTGACGCTGCGCGCGCTGACCGTCGAGCGCCGGCCGCCGCCGCGGATCTTCGCCGGCGAGCCATTCCTGATGGAGGTCGTGATCGAGAACGGCAAGCCAAACCGCGCGTCGTACTCGATCGAGGTCGAGGATCTGCAAGGCAAGACACCGATCGACAAGCGCTGCTACTTCCTCAAGATCCCCGAGGCTCGCTCGCAGCGCACCGCGTACCGCCACACGTTCGTGCGCCGCGGCCTGTACACGTTCACCGGCTACCGGCTGGCGACGCGGTTCCCGTTCTCGCTGTTTCGCAAGTCGCGCGACGTCGATGCCCCGCTCGACGTGCTCGTCTATCCCGCGCGCGTGGCCGTGCCGCGTCCGCCGCCGCGCGCCGCCACCCGCGGCGAGGCGATCGCGGATCGGCTCGGCCGGCGCGGCGAGTTCTTCGGCCTGCGCGAGCGCCGCTCGGGCGACGATCGTCGCGACATCCACTGGAAATCGTCGGCGCGCACCGGCCGGCTGCTCGTGCGCGAGTACGAGGACGAGCTCGCCCGCCGCGTCGCGATCGGCGTCGACAACGCGCTGCCCACCGACGTGCGCGACGCCGTCACCGACGGCGCGGTGACGCCCATGCAGCAGGCGCAGGTCGCGGCGGTCGAGCGCGCGATCAGCATCGCGGCGAGCCTGGCGGCGACGTACCTCGAGGCCGGCTGGACCGTCGAGCTGGTCGCGCGCGGCGTCCACGTCGCGCCCGGCACCGGCCGCATGCACGAGGCGAAGATCGCGCGCGAGCTCGCGCTCCTGCCGTACGTCGGTGACGACCTCGCGTTCGCCACGATGCCGGCGCGCATCGAGAGCGTCCTCGTCCAGCCCGCGGGCGTCGCGGCCCAGGGCCGCCCCTCGGCGCAGACGGTGATGGAGGCGTAGATGCGGTTCGCCGTCGCTCACAAGGCCGCGACGTACCTGATGGTCGGCTTCGCGTACCTCGGCATGATCGCCGGCGGCGGCGTGGCGCCGATGATCGCGCTCGCCGGTCTGGTCGGCCTCATCGGCTCGTGGTGGTGGGAACCGCCGAACATCCGGTTCGAGCGCTGGGGGTGGGTGTGGACCACGGGGAGCGTGTTCGCGATGGTCTACAGCGTGCTCACCGCGATCGTGACCGGGGACTTCCTCGGCGTCGGCGCGCAGTTTCTGATCTGGCTCGTCGTCGCCAAGGCGTACAGCCGGCGCGCCGCGCGCGACTGGCAGCAGCTGTACCTGCTCGCGTTCCTCATGCTCGTCGCCGGCTCGGTGCTCAACGCCGATCTGACGTACGGCCTGTGCTTCCTCGGCTTCGTGATCGCGGCGACCTGGGCGCTCACGCTGTTCCATCTGCGCCGCGAGATGGAAGACAACATGCTCGTCAAGCACGCGTCGGCCGACCGCGCGAGCCAGGGCATCGACGTCCGCCGCATCCTCGACAGCAAGCGGATCGTCGGCGGCCGGTTCTTCCTCGGCACGGGCCTGCTCTCGTTCGGGGTGTTCCTGATCTCGGCGATCGTGTTCCTCGCGATCCCGCGCGTCGGCTTCGGCTTCTTCCTCAAGAACCGCGGCGGGCTCACGCTCACGGGGTTCTCCGACGGCGTCAAGCTCGGCGGTCACGGCGTGATCAAGAGCGACGACACCGTCGTGATGCGCGTCGAGATCGACGCGAAGTACGGCGGCCGCGACCGGCCGGAGATCCACTGGCGCGGTGTCGCGTTCGACAACTACGAGCGCGGCCGGTGGACGCGGACACGCCTCGCGCCGACGACCAGCGTCAGCCGCCTCGTGCCGCGCAACGGCGTCGAGCGCTACCTCGTCGAGTGGGAGGACGCCAGCGCGGCCGTGAACGCGCTCGGCGAGGGCGTCAAGCAGGACATCTGGCTCGAGCCGCTCGACTCCGACGTGCTGTTCGGCGCCGGCAGCCCGCGCGTGTTCGAGATGGCGCCGATCGCGCGCAAGCGCAAGCCGCGGGCGATGCACAACGACGAGATGCGCGTCGAGCACGGCAGCACGCTGCACTACACCGTGTGGTCGGAGCTCGCGCCACCGACGCCCGACGAGTTGCGCCACGCCAGCGGCACGTTCCCCGCGAATTACGGCGTGTACCTGCAGCTCCCCGAGGAGATCACGCCCCAGACCAAGGCGCTCGCGCACCGGATCACCGATGGCCTCCCGGACAGCTACGACAAGGCGGTCGCGATCGAGCGCTGGCTCGAGACGAACCTCTCGTACACGCTCGAGCTCAAGGACCCGGGCCGCACCGAGCCGGTGCACTTCTTCCTGTTCGACCGCAAGAAGGGTCACTGCGAGTACTTCGCGTCCGCGTTCGTCGTGCTCGCGCGCGCGGTCGGCATTCCGACCCGGCAGGTCAACGGCTTCCTCGGCGGCGAGTGGAACGAGTACCAGGGCTACGTCGCGGTCCGCGCCGGCGACGCCCACTCGTGGGCCGAGGTCTACTTCCCGGGCAAGGGCTGGGTCATGTTCGACCCGACACCGTCGGCGCCCGGCGGTCAGCTCGGCCGCGGTGGCAGCGGCTGGCGCGCGAAGGTCGGCCGGTTCCTCGACACGCTGCGCTTCCAGTGGACGAAGTGGGTGATCGAGTACGACCTCGTCGCCCAGCTCTCGCTGTTCAAGGACATCGGCCGCGGCTTCAAGCACGCCGCCGGCGCGGTGCGCGACGTGATGACCGCGGTGCTGCGCTTCTGGCCGTACCTCGGCGCGCTCGCGGCCGCGATCGCGGCGTTCGTGCTGCTGCGCCGGCGCCGCCCGCCCGACCTGGTCAACGGCCGCCGCGCGAAGGCCCGCGCGCGCAGCCCGATCGCGGCGATCTACGATCAGGTGGCGAGCCAGCTCGCCCGCGCCGGCCGGCGGCGCGAGCCCGGAACGACGCCGCGCGAGCTCGCCGAGCGTGCGCTCGCTCGCGACGAGCCGGCGGCCGCGGAGCTCGCCGAGCTGACCGGCCTGTACTATGCCGCCGAGTGGGGCGGCCACCGCGGCCCCGCGGCCGAGCAGCGCGCGAGAGAGCTGGCGAGCACGATCCGTATCCGGCTGCGCCAGGCGCGCAAGGCCGCTGGTTAGATCGGCGAAGCTCGCTGCCCACGTGACGTGCGCCACCCGGCATGCTTGCCAGATTGGCAAGCATTCCGGGCGCCGTCCGGCGAAATTGAAACGCCGATCTGCCCGTGATATCGACGGTTGTCGTCGGTGCACCTTGGCACGGGCGACGGCAAACCCCTTGCAAAGAGCAGCGCCGATGACGCGTTTCGTACTGCT
>DAIRFU010000720.1:0-3591 GCA_036794935.1 Kofleriaceae bacterium
GCATGTGTGAGCGCGAGTCGCCTCGCCGAGCGAGTGACGCGGGCGCTCGAGATCCCCGGATCTCGGCTCCTCACCCGCGTGGCCGCGACCGAGGTCACCGCCGATCGCGTCGAGGTGCGCGACCCCGCTGGTGGCAAGCGCGTGCTTTTCGCTCACGCCGTGATCGATGCGCGCGGGCCGGATCGACTCGAGCCGACGAGCTGCGGCTGGCAAAAGTTCGTCGGCCAGGAGCTGCGGCTGCGCGAGCCTCACGGCCTCGAGCGGCCGGTCCTGATGGACGCGCGGGTCCCGCAGGAAGACGGCTATCGGTTCATCTACCTGCTGCCGTTCGGGCCCGATCGCGTGCTCGTCGAGGATACCTACTTCAGCGATCGCACCCACGTCGACGTCTCGGCGTTGCGTGCGCAAATCGCGCGCTACTGCGAGGTGCGCGGCTGGAGGATCACCACGGTCGAGCGCGAGGAGGTCGGCCTGTTGCCGATGCCGTTATCGACCGCCGCGCCGGGCTCCGCGGCCCCGTTGATCGCGGGGTACGCCGGCCGCTGGTTTCACCCGGTGACGGCGTACTCGTTCCCGATCGCCGCTCGTCTCGCCGAGCACGTCGCCTCGCGTCCGCCCGGCCGGTTGTTCGGCCCGGCGCTCGACCGGCTCGCGCGCGACCACGGCCGTCAGCTCGCGTTTTGTGATCGCCTCAACCGGATGTTGTTCCGCTGGTATCCGCCGGAGCAACGACACCACGTGCTCGCGCGGTTTTATCGCCTACCTCTCGCGACCATCGAGCGGTTCTACGCGCTCGAGCTCACCGCGCTCGATCGCGCGCGCATGCTGGTCGGGCGTCCACCGAAGGGCCTCTCGCTGCGCGCCGCGCTCGGTGGTGCACGATGAAACCACAATTCACCGCACCTCCGCTCGCTCCCGGCTTCACCGCGCTATCGCGGCGAGTTTTCGGCTGCGGTGCGAGCGCGCTCGATCCGTCGGTCCCCGCCACGGTGTGGCGACGCGCGCTCGCGGGCCCCGCGGCCGAGTTCCTCGCGCGGCCGAGCAAACAGGTTCGCGCGACGTTCGTCCAGGCCGGGTGGGCGCTCGCCGGCGGCCGTGCTGGGGCCTTACCCGAGCGGCTGCCGCTCGTGATCGAGCTCCTGCATGCCGGCTCGCTGATCGTCGACGACGTCGAGGACGGCTCGACCGAGCGGCGCGGTGGTCCGGCGCTACACGAGCTGATCGGCGTGCCGCTGGCCATCAACACGGGGTCCTGGATGTACTTCTGGGCGCTCGCCGAGCTCGCCGAGCTGGGCTTGCCGCCCGAGGTCGAGCTGCGCGCACATCGCGCTGCGGCGTTGACACTCGTCCGTTGCCACCAGGGCCAGGCCCTCGACCTCGCGGTGCGGATCGCCGATCTCGACATGGCCGACGTACCCGCCGTCGTCGCTGCGACCAGCCGGCTCAAGACCGCGGCGTTGTGCCGGCTCGCGACGGAGCTCGGCGCGCTGGCGGCGGGGGCCTCTCCGGATCGCCTCGAGGCGTGCGGCAGGTTCGGCGAGGCCGCCGGCATGGCGTTGCAGATGCTCGACGACCTCGGCGCGGTGACCTGCCCCACGCGCCGCGCGAAGGGCCACGAAGATCTGCGTAGCGGACGGCCGACGTGGCCTTGGGCCTGGCTCGTGGTGCACCGGCCGTTCGCGTGGACGCGACTGTCTGCCAGGGAGCGCGAGGTCGAGGGTCGCGCGATGAACCCCGTCGGCGAACCGGACGATCTGATGGGCGCGCTCGCGCGCGAGATCGGCGACATCGGGCGGGCGGAGATCCACGCCACGCTCGGCGACGCACTCTGCGAGCTGAAGCGCGCCGTCGAGCCGGGCGACACGCCCGCGTGGATCGCCGACGCGCTCGCGCGCATGGAGCAGAGCTATGGCTGAGTCAACGGGACCGCTGCGGGCCGCCGTGATCGGCTCCGGGTTCGGAGGCCTCGCTGCGGCCATCCGACTGGCGACGGCCGGGATGCGCGTCACGGTGTTCGAGGCGCGTGACCTCCCGGGTGGGCGCGCGTACGTGTACAAGCAGGATGGGTTCACCTTCGATGCGGGGCCGACGGTGATCACCGCACCGCACTGCATCGCGGAGCTGTTCGCCGAGGCTGGCAAGGACCTCTCCGACTATGTCGAGTTGATGCCGGTGACGCCGTTCTACCGACTGTTCTGGACCGCCGACGGCGTGACGTTCGACTACGACGGCGATGGCGAGCACATGCTGGAACAGATCCGCGCCCGCCGCCCGGCGGATGCGGATGGGTACCAGCGGTTCGTGGAGTACTCGAAGCGCGTGTTCGAGGCCGGCTACGTCGAGCTCGCGCACACGCCGTTCCCGCGGTTCTCCGACATGCTGCGTGTCGCGCCCAGGCTGGCGTCACTCCGGGCCGATCGCAGCGTGTACAAGGCGGTCGCCAAGTTCGTGGGGGACGAGCACGTGCGCGAGGCACTGTCCTTTCACTCGCTCCTCGTCGGCGGCAACCCCTACGAGACGTCGTCGATCTACACGCTCATTCACTATCTCGAGCGCACGTGGGGCGTCTTCTTCCCGCGCGGCGGCACCGGCGCGCTGGTCGCGGCGATGACCCGCGTGTTCGGCGAGCTGGGGGGCGAGCTGCGGCTGGCGAGCCCGGTGATCCGCGTGCGACTCGGCGAGCGCGATGGCCGCGCGATTCACCTCGTCACCACGGCGCAGCACAGCGACGAGGAGTTCGATCTCGTGGTCTCCAATGCGGACCTCCATCACACGTACAAGACGCTCTACGCGGACGAGCCCGACGCGAAGCCGATGGTCAGGCGGCTCGAGAAGATGGACTGGTCGATGTCGCTCTTCGTTCTGTACTTCGGCACCGACCGCGACTACGCCGGGCAGATCGCACACCACACCGTGATCTTCGGACCGCGCTACCGGGGCCTGCTCGACGACATCTTTCATGGCGATCAGCTCGCCGATGACTTCTCGCTGTACCTGCACGCACCGCACGTGACCGATCCGTCGCTCGCACCGGTTGGCGGTGGCGCGTTCTACGTGCTGTCACCTGTTCCACACCTCGGTAACGCACCGCTCGACTGGACGACGCTCGCCGATGAGTACGGCGATCGAATCCTCGCGTCGCTGGAGCGCCTGCTCCCGGAGCTGCGCCGTCACGTCGTCGTGCGCCGCCACTTCACGCCCCTGGACTTTCAGCAGCAGCTCGTCGCGTACCAGGGCTCGGCATTCTCGGTGTCGCCGCGCCTGCTCCAGAGCGCGTACTTCCGTCCGCACAACAAGGACGATCGGATCCCGGGCCTCTACATCGTCGGGGCGGGCACGCACCCCGGCGCGGGCGTGCCCGGCGTGATCAACGGCGCGAAGGCGACCTGCCGGGAGATCGCACGCGACTTCGGAGCCGGCACGTGACGACCGTGGCGCTCGCGCGATCCCCCGCAGCCATCGCGCGTGCCACGATCTCGCACCGCTCGAGGAGCTTCGCGCTCGCCAGCGCGCTGCTCGGCCGGCGGTTGCGCGACCAGACCGCGATCGTCTATGCGTGGTGCCGGCGCATCGACGACGCCGTCGCTTGCC
>DAIRFU010000131.1:0-12956 GCA_036794935.1 Kofleriaceae bacterium
GACGCGCCGGCTGGCGTGACGGCAGCGCCGTGCGTCGCCCGCGGCGCCGACGCCCACATCACTGCAACGGCCACGGTGCGGAGGCGATGCTGCCGTTCTCGCCGACGATCGCGACCATGTCGAGCGTCCCGTCGCCGTCCTGATCGAAGATCGCGCCGGCGATGTCGGTGGCCGCGACGATCTGCGTCGGCTCCGCGGTCGTGAACACGATGGGCCGGCTGCCCTGCCCGATCGGGAACACCTGAGTCTCGCCGCCATCGCCGAAGTCCCCGTCGCCGTTCACGTCGCTCTGGAACCGGAGCGTTGGCGGCATCAGCAGCTCGACGAGCCACGGTGCCTGGCTCTGGCCGGTGACGCCCGACAGGTGCACCTGCCCGCTCCAGGCGAACGTGACCGGCTCCAGCATGTCGGGCGCGACGATCATGTCAGGCGCCACGATCGCGTTCGCCGACGCGATCCAGCCGCGCCCGACCTTGTCGAGGTACGCGAGCTCGAGGCCGAACGTCGACGTCGTCTGCGGGACCGGCCACGTCCAGGTCGCCGCGAGCGCGCCGTCGCCGTCCGGTCCGAGCGCGACGTTACCGAGACTGCCCTTGGTCGACACCACGAGCGCGCGGGTGACCGGCTGCTGCGAGCCGAGGTCGGTGAGGCGCGCGACCAGTGCCTGCGGCTGGCCTGCCAGCGCCTCGGCGGGATCGGGATAGAGATACTCCCGGTCGGGCAGCGCGGCCTCCGAGATCGTGGCGCCGAGCACGCCCGAGGCACCGCTCTGATAGGCGACGACGTCGATCGTGAGGTTCCTCAGCTGGCCTGGTGGCAGCCGCACCATGACGGCACCGCTACCGATCTCGGCCGCCATCTCGTCGAGCCCGGTGGCCTGGACGAGCAGCAGCTCATCCGCGGGAAGCGCGGCGACGAACCTGGTATCGGTGACCTGCTTCGCCTTGACGGTGCGAGCGAGCAGCTGCTTGCCATCTGCGACCCGCACCACCGTCACGCGAAAGGCGCTCGCGGCGGTCGCGGAGTCGCCGGTGAGCGCGAGCGCGAGCTGACCCTCCTCGTACGCGTTGTCGGTTGCACAGCCGGTTGTCGCCAGGACGGCGACGAGGGCGGCAGAGATCGCTTTGCACATCGGACGACTCCTTCTCGTTGGTTGTCCTGAAGACGTGCCGTGCGTGCGATCTTCCTGGCAGCGTACGTGAAAGTTTCGTAGCCGCGGTCACTCGCGGTCGGCTGCGGCCGCCCTCGCCTCCTCGAGCGCGCTCTTCTTCGTCGCGATCAACACGGCGACGAGGCCACCGCCGATCAGCGACCGGATACGGAGCAGCAGCACGACGGCGACCGCGGTCGTCGATGGGATCCCGAAGCTCGCCGCGAGCAGGGCCTGGGCGCCCTCCTGGACGCCGATCTGGCTCGGCACGAGGAACGCCGCGACCGCGACGACGATCGGCAGCGCGGAGAAGACCAGCGCCTCGTCCCACGCGAGGTCGATGCCGAGCAGGTGGAACGCGACCACGATCTCGGCACTGATCGCGACCCGGAACAGCAGGTTGAACGCCAGCGCGAGCGCGAGCGTACCGGGCCTGCGCAGCATCGACGCGATCCCGGCATCGACGTCATCGCCGAAGCCGTGGTCGCGCGGCTTGCGGCGCACCCGCAGGATCAGGCGATGGATGCGGCCGACGATGCGAACCCGCGCGGCGAGCACGGTGCCGGCGGCCACGAGCCCGACGAGCACGACGATGCCGATCACGCTCATCCGCATGTACATGGGCGGCAGGTCCGAGACATGAACGAGCGCGACCACACCGGCGAGCACGAACAGCGCATTCGCGGCGCCGTAGGTCAGCCGATCGACGACGATCGCGGCGACGCCGAGCGCTCGATCTGCGCGGTGCGGCAACCAGAACAGGCGGACGAGGTCGCCGGCGAGCGCGACCACGGGCGTGACCGCGTTCGCGCCGGCGGCGACGAACCGGCTGATGATGGACTGGCCGAGCCTCGGCCGCGCCGATCGGGGGAGCAGCACGTGCCACGGCAGGCCCGACACGGCGATCGCGACACCGTGGAGCACGACGATCCACAAGAACGCCGGCCCGGTCGCGAGCAGCTGATCGGCGATCGCCGCGGGGCCGAGCTGCACGATGACGAGCACCAGCAGGCCGAGCGCGAGGATGGCGCCGACGATCCGCAGGCCGCGCATGAGCCGCCGGCGATGCGAGATCTGCTCGGTGGTGGGCGCGGACGTCACACTGCAGGTGACGCAAGCGATGGGCCACGCGCTATCCGGGCGGCGGAACAGCTACGTGGCGACCGTAGCTGCGCGAGAGCTTCGGGGCCAGATGCGCCGCATCGATCGTGACCGCGTCGCCGTGTGCGGGCAGGACCACGGCGATCGGCCAGCCGAGCACGCGGTCGATCGAGGCACGCAGGGCAGCCCGGTCCTTCACGAGCGTGCGCCAGAGCCGGCTCTGCATGAGCGTGCGGCCACCGACGCCCATGATCGAGAGGGCGAAGCGCGTGCGCAGGTTCGCCGGCTGCGTGATGTTGAACAGCAGATCGGCGCACACGAGCGTGCCGCTCGGCCGGTGGAACAGCAGCGCCTCGTTGAGCTTCGGCGCGCCGCCGACGATCTCGACCTCCACCTCGGGGACGCCGGGATCGAGCGCGCCGCTCGCGAGCTCGCGATGCAGGTGCAGATCACCGCGCTTGGCGGCGAGCCCGGGCGGCGCGTGCACGGTGGCGCGTGGCCAGCGCTCGGAGGCGGCCTGGACGTGCAGGTGATGGAACAGGTTCGGCGCGACGATGTGCGCGACCTCGCCCTCTGCTTCGATCGCCGCGGCCTGCGCGCCGTCGAGACGGATCGGCGAGTAGACGAGCAACGTGCGGTCGGCGAGCCGCAGCACGGCGGAGGCGAGCGGCATGTACACGCCGCCCGGCATGCGCATCGGCGCTCCCTCGAGCTGCCAGACGTCGGGCGCGATCGGCTTCATGCGCCGAGTGAATCACGCCGCCGGGCCGCCGGGGCCGGTCGCGAACCGCTTCTGCCAGAACTCGACCGCGTGCCACGCGTCGTGCTTCCAGCCCGCGTCGAGGAACGTGCCGACGCGCTCGAACCCGGCCTTCTCGTGCAGCGCCACGCTCGCGTCGTTCGGCAGCGTGATACCGGCGATCACCGAGCGAAAGCCGCGCTGCTGCAGCTCCTCGAGCAGCGCATCGTACAGCCCGGTACCGAGCCCGCGCCCGCATGCGTGCGGCGACACGTAGAGCCCGACCTCCGCCGTCCAGCTGTACGCCGTCCGCTCCCGCCACACGCCGGACTTCGCGTAGCCGACCACGCCCTGGCGGTCACTGGCGACGAACCAGGGATGGCGCTCGTGCGCGCGCCACATCGCGTGGAGCTGGTCGGGGGTGACGGGCTCGTACGCGAAGTGGATCGCGGTCGTCGCGATGTAGTGATTCGTGATCGAGGCGATGGCGACAAAGTCGTCGTCGGCTACCGGGCGAATCATCATGGCCACCATGCTACCGTCCCGGCGATGAAGCGCCTCGTGATGGTCGCCGCTTTGCTCGCCGCCACCACCGCCGCCTGCAAGAAGGGCGGCTCCGATGCCGGGCCGCCCTGCGACCAGGTCGTCGATCACATGCAGCTGTTGATGAAGCAGATGATGCCGGGGCACGATCCCGCGGCGCTCGGCAATCGCCAGCAGATGATCGATCAGTGCGTGCAGCGCAAGATGCCGGCCGACGTGCGCCGCTGCATCCTCGCCGCGACGTCGTTCAACGACCTGTCCACGTGCCGCAAGAAGGCCCCGACCGCGACGACGACGACGCCCACCCCACCGCCGACGCAGCCGGCGGGAACCACGCCGCCCGAGCCGGCCCCCGGCACACCGACGCCTGCGGCCGGAAGCGACGCCGGAAGCGCGGCCGGAAGCGGCACGTAACCGCTCGGAATCCGCCCCCACACACGGGCCGCGATCACGTGGTACAGGAGGCCCATGCACGACGCGATCGTCCAGGTTCCGGAGCCGACCAACGAGCCGATGTACCTCTATGCGCCCGGCAGCGCCGAGAAGGCGCGCCTCAAGGCGGCCCTCGCGGACGTCGAGCGCGAGGTGATCGAGATCCCGTGCGTCGTCGGCGGCCAGCGCGTGACCACGGGTCGGGTCCGCGAGATCGTGATGCCGCACCGGCACCGCCACGTGGTCGCGCGGTTCCACGCCGCGGAGCCGGATACCGCAGAGCGCGCGATCCGCGCTGCCCTCGACGCGAGGCGCGAGTGGACCGCGATGCGCTGGGAGGCCCGCGCGGCGGTGCTGCTTCGCGCGGCCGAGCTGCTGGCCGGTCCGTGGCGCATGCGGGTGAACGCGGCGACGATGCACGGCCAGAGCAAGACGTGCCACCAGGCCGAGATCGACTCCGCGTGCGAGCTGATCGACTTCTGGCGGTTCAACGCGAGCTGGGCGCAGCAGCTCTACCAGATGCAGCCGCGCAGCTCGCCCGGCATGTGGAACATGACCGACCTGCGGCCACTCGAGGGCTTCATCTTCGCGGTCACCCCGTTCAACTTCACCGCGATCGGCGGCAACCTGCCGACCGCGCCGGCGCTGATGGGCAACACGGTGGTGTGGAAGCCGGCCGAGAGCCAGCTGCTCGCCGCGTGGCGCACGTTCCAGGTGCTCGAGGAGGCCGGCCTGCCGCCGGGTGTCATCAACTTCATCCCTGGCCTCGCCCACGACAAGACGAACATCCTCCTCGATCATCCCGAGCTCGCCGGCATCCACTTCACCGGCTCGACGGACGTGTTCCGCATGATGTGGCGGCGCCTCGCCGACAACATCGATCGCTACAAGAACTACCCGCGCCTCGTCGGCGAGACCGGCGGCAAGGACTTCATCCTCGCCCACGCATCGGCCGATCCGAAGGCGCTCGCGACCGCGATCGTCCGCGGCGGCTTCGAGTACCAGGGCCAGAAGTGCTCGGCCGCGTCGCGCATCTACGTCGCCCAGAGCGTGTGGAAGCAGATGAAGGACGAGCTGATCGCCGAGATCGGCACGATCAAGGTCGGCGATGTCTCGGACTTCTCGAACTTCATGGGCGCGGTGATCAAGAAGACCGCGTTCGACAAGCATGCGGCCGCGATCGCCGAGGCGCGCGAGACGCGCGGCATGAAGGTGCTCGCCGGCGGCACGTGCGACGACCGCGAGGGCTGGTTCGTCCAGCCCACGCTGCTCCAGACCGATGACCCGAGCGTCCGCCACATGCGCGAGGAGCTGTTCGGCCCGATCGTCACGCTGCACGTCTATCCCGACGGCGCGTGGCAGGACACGCTGACGCTCGTCGACCGCACGAGCCCGTACGCGCTGACCGGTGGCGTGTTCGCGCGCGACCGCGGCGCGATCGTCGAGGCGACCACTGCCCTGCGCGAGGCAGCGGGCAACTTCTACATCAACGACAAGCCGACCGGCGCGGTCGTCGGCCAGCAGCCGTTCGGCGGCGCACGCGCGTCGGGCACGGACGACAAGGCCGGCTCGCCGCTGAATCTGATCCGCTGGGTCGCCCCGCGCACGCTCAAGGAGACGTTCGTGCCGGCCACCGACTATCGCTACCCGTTCCTCGACGAGGCGTAGGCGCCTCGGGTCCCCGCTGGTACAAAGCGGCGTCGCAGCGCATGTCGCGGTGATGTCGCATCTTTCGCAGCCCCGCCGCACGCCTTACGGTGCGCCCGCGCGCTTCGTTCGCGCATCGGAGGTTCATGACCCGCAAGCATGTCGGCATCCTCGGCGCGTTTATCGCCATCGCAGTGGCCGTCTGGCTCGTTCTGTTCAGCGGCGGTAACCACGCGAAGCCCACGCCCGCGCCCGCGCCTGCGAACAAGGTGGAGCTACCCAAGGTGCCTCATGCGGCGCAGGACGAGGCACCCGCGCCGAGCGGGATGGCGCCGCGCTGGTCGCTCGACATCGATCCCGAGGGGCCGCTCCGCCTCGAGGGCCAGGTCGTCGACGAGGATGGCCACGGCGTCGGCGACGCCGAGGTCTGGCTGAGCTCCGTGCCACCGCGCTCCGTGAAGAGCGAGGACGACGGCACGTTCGCGTTCGACAAGCTCGTCGGCCGCGAGTACCGGCTGTCCGCGGTCGCCGAGGACCTCACCGGCGGTCCCGTCGAGTACAAGCTGACCGACACCAGCGATCCGATCGTGATCCGGCTGACCAGGGCGGCCACGGTCATCGTCACCGTCCTCGCCGATGACGGCAAGCCGATCGAGGGCGCCGAGGTCAAGCTCGCCGGCATGGGGGAGCGCACCGCGCGCAGCGCCGCAGACGGCAACGCGACGCTCGCGCCGGTGCATCCCGGCTGGGTCGCGGTGCGGGTGACCGCGCCGGGCTACGCGCCGGGTCAGGCGTTCACCCAGATCGGATCACCCGGCGCGACCGGCAAGCTCGAGGTCCGGCTCCACAGGGGCCTCGAGGTCAGCGGCCTCGTGATCGACGAGCACGAGAAGCCGATCGCCAAGGCGCACGTCACCGTCGCCGGCATCTGGGACATCCCGGGCGGCAGCGAGCCGGTGGAGACGGACGCGAAGGGCCGCTTCACGTTCCCCGCGCTCGCGCCCGGCAGCCACACCCTGGTCGCCAGCGACGGCGTGCACGCGCCCGCGCGGTCCGCGCCGGTCACGGTCGCCGATCGCCGCGTCGATAACGTCACGATCGTGATGCTCGCGGGCGGCACGCTCGCCGGCAGCGTGGTCGATGACGCCGGCAAGCCGGTGCCGTTCGCGACCGTGCGCGTCGCCGGCGACGGCCAGCAGATGTGGATGATCGACTCGCGCCAGGCGACGAGCGATCGCGCCGGCGAGTTCGAGCTGCGTGGGCTCGCCCGCGCCAAGCTCAAGGCACGCGCCGAGTCCGACGACGCCGCCAGCCAGATCGCGAGCGTCGATCTGACCTCGACGACGAAGGCCGAGATCAAGCTCGTGCTCGACGTCAAGGGCACGATCGCCGGCGTCGTCGTCGACGAGGCCGATCAGCCGATCGCCGAGGTCCAGGTCAACGCGTTCCCCGATGTGCTCGGCGGCAACGCACCGGAGGGAATGTCCCTCGCCGGCCTGTCGTCGGCGACCACCGACGGCGCCGGCCACTTCACGATCCGCGGCCTGCCCGACGGCAGCTACCGCGTGCGCGGCGCGCGCGCCTCGGGCGGCATGTTCACGTGGGGCCAGCGGGGCACGCCGGCCAAGGTCGGCGACAAGAACGTCAAGGTCGTGCTCGCCGCCGATGGCAGCGTCGTCGGCAAGCTCGCGCTCGAGAACGGCAGGGCCCCGAAGCTCGCGACGGTGCAGCTCGGCTTTCTGCCCGGCACGCCCGCCGGTGGCGATGGCACGTTCAAGCTCGGCGCGGTGCCGCCCGGCACGTACGACCTCCACGTGCGCGGCGCCGAGTTCGCCGACTTCGTGCAGCACGACGTCAAGGTCGAGCCCGGCAAGCCGACCGACGTCGGCACGCTGAAGCTCGTCCGCGGCCGCAAGTTGACCGGCCGGGTCGTCGACGCGAACGGCAGCCCGGTGCCCGGTGCGAAGGTGAAGGCCGGCAACATGCTGTTCTCGATGCAGGGCGCCGAGGATCAGATGGCGAGCTTCGAGGAGATGTCGGGCATGCGCACCGCGGTCACCGATCAGGACGGCCGCTTCACGGTGATCGGCATCGCGAAGAAGGCGACGAACGTGCTCGCCGACCACCCCGACCGCGGCCGCTCCAACGCGCTCGAGATCCCGGCCGGCACCGACGATCCGCCACCGGTCACGCTCCAGCTGCGCGGCTTCGGCTCGATCAGCGGCAAGGTCACGCTCGAGGGCAAGCCGGTCGCCGGCGCGACGATCACCGATGCCCCGAAGGGCGGCGGCGCCCAGGTGCGCATGGTGCAGAGCGAGGCAGATGGCACGTTCAAGCTGACGCGGATCGGCGAGGGCACGCACGTCGTGTCGGCGATGCAGCAGAGCGCGTTTGGCATGTCGCTCAAGTCGACGAGCACGACCGTGCAGGTGCGCGCCGGCAAGGACACCAAGGTGACGATCGATATCCCGGTCGGGACGATCGCGCTGACCGTGACCATCAAGCCGCAGGCGAACCAGAAGGTCGACGCGGCGCAGGTGTTCCTGTTCCGCGGCGCGCTCGCGGTTCACAACGCGAAGGAGCTGACGGACGGCTTCCTCGGCGGCGGCGTCCAGGGCATGAAGTTCTGGTTCGGCGGCGACAAGCCGGCGCCCGAGTTCGACGAGCTCGTCGCCGGCAACTACTCGGTGTGCTCGATCCCGATCACCGGTGACATGAGCGACTCGCAGTTCCAGCAGCGGATGCAGGCGCACATGGAGGCGCTGAAGGTCTACTGCAAGCAGGTCAAGCTGACCGAGTCGCCGCAGCAGCAGAGCGTCGTCCAGGAGCTGCCCGCGATGGCGCCGCTACCGACGGATCAGTAGCCGGGGTAGTAGGCCGGATCGAGCTCGTAGTGGCCGGGCGTCCAGAGCCACTCGTAGCCGTTCCAGTCCCACTGGCCGGGCACCCAGTAGTAGCCGGTCATCGGCGCGTAGTTCTCGACGATGATCGCGGGCCGCTGGTAGTAGTTGTAGTAGCGGTGCCGGACGACCGGCCGCTGCACGTAGATGCGGCGCTGCGGCTGGTAGCGCTGGGAGTAGCTCCGCTGCGGGTAATACCGCTGCGTGTAGTGCCGCTGCGGGGAGTAGCGCCGCGAGTAGGTGCTCCGCTGCGGGTACTGCCGCTGGTACTGCCGCTGGTACTGCCGCTGGTACTGCCGCTGCGGGTACTGCCGCTGCGGGTACTGGCCGCGCGACGGCGAGACCGACACCCCGCCCTGCTCGCGATGCACCGAAGGGCCGCGATACCGATCCGCCGACGCGACACCGCCGAATGCGGTGAGGGCGACGAGAGCCGAGAGGATGATTCGCTTCATGCCCTCGATCTACGCCATCACGGCGCGGGAGGGACATTGCGGTGTGTTAAGCGCCTGCGAGTCCTCAGTAGCCGTAGCTCGCCTCGAAGTACGCCGGATCCGGCTCGTAGTGGCCGGCGGTCCAGAGCCACTCGTAGCCATTCCAGCTCCACTGGCCGGCGACCCAGTAATAGCCCGTCATCGGCGCGTAGTTCTCGACGAGCACGACGGGCCGCTGGTAGTAGTTGCGGTACCGGTAGCGGATGCGCGGCGCCTGGACGTAGATCGGCCGGCGCACGACATGGTTGCGGTGGGTGTAGACGCGGCGCGGCTGCTGGACGACGACACGGCGGTCGACGCGGCGCTGGACGTGGGCCCGGGGCGTCGTCACGCGAACGCCGCCGCTCCACGACGCGCTCGCCCGCTGCGAGTGGCCGCGATCGCCACGGTGGCCGCGGTGGCCACGATCCGCCGAGGCGACGCCACCGACCAGCGCGAGGCTCAGAACCGAGAGCACGAAGATTCTCTTCATGCCCGGAGGAACAGCACCCGGTGTGCCCGGTCGTGCCGTCACGAGGTTTCGGTGAGTTGCCGGCGCGGGTGTGACCGCCGGTTCACCACCACCACCAGTACTCGTTGCCCGTGTACCCCGGTAGCACCTGCTCGGCGACCTTGCCGAGATCGCTCACGCGGTGCGCGGTGATCGCCTTGTCGCTGATCGCGTAGACGTAGTCGCCCATGAAGATGCTGCGGCGGATGTCGACGTAGCGCCACCACGTGTTCGGGTCGGCGTCGTAGTACGCGCTGTGATCGATGCGGCCCCGGATGCCGAGCGAGCCGGCCGCCGGGTCGACGTTCACGAGCACGAGCTGCGACAGGTAGCGGTACGCGTAGCTGCCGTTGGTTTGCTCGTACGCGTAGGTCGACTGCGGGATCGCGAGCAGGCCCTTGGGCGCCCAGTACTGGAACGCCTTGTGGTCGTACAGCGCCTCCGACCAGCCCCAGTCATTCTGCGCCTCGACCGGCAGCGCGGCATCGAGCGCGGGGTTCGCGAAGTCGCTGACGTCGAACATCGACACCTGCGTCCGCCAGCGGTTCGTGCCGTCGACGCCGATCGACAGCAGCTTGCCGCCTTCGATCGGGTGCAGGTACGTCGAGAACCCCGGCACCTTCAGCTCGCCGACCACGCGCGGGTTGTGGCGGTCGCTGAGATCGAGCGTGAACAGTGGATCGACGTACTGGTACGTGACCAGGTAGCCCTTGTCGCCCTGAAAGCGCGACGACATGATGCGCTCGCCCTTCGCGATGCCGCCGACGTGGCCGATGACATCGAGGTTCGCGCCGTGGTCCTCGAGCACCCAGACGTGGTTCTCCATCTCCGGCCGCTCCTCCTCGTCCACCCACCAGCGCCAGAACATGCCGGTCGTCGTCGCGACGCGGATCGCGCCGTCCTCCTCGTCGAGCGAGAACTGGTCGACGATCTGGCCGTCGACGCGGCCCGACCCGGTGTAGTGCGTCTGGCCGGGTACCGAGATGTCGAACGCGTGGACGTTCAGCTGATCCGGGTCGTCCTGGTACCACCAGTACCACCACCAGTCGTGCGCGGGCTCGGCGAGCAGCAGCGTGTCCTGGGACGCGTAGAACGTCGACCAGTTCGACACCACGTGGTCGGCATCCCAGTGCAGCGAGTTGCCGAGCAGGTCGAACGAGATGATCGACGAGATGCCGCGCGCGTGGCTATCGGTCGGCCGATAGAACGAGCGACACGACCCCTCGGAGAGGCTGTTCGTCGTGAAGTGGCCGTCCGGGGTGCGCACGTAGATCTGCGGGATGAAGTCCGCGAGCGCGAGGTGGTTGATGTAGTTGCGCACCGCGACCTTCGTCGCCGTCTTGTCGTGACCGTTCTGCTCGTACAGGTTCCACCAGCCCCACATGATCGACGGCTCGATCATCGAGTAGCCGGCGATGCGCACGCTCGATTCGACCTTGCGCGCGGTCTGGTACCAGCCCTCGTAGAAGACCTCGCGCACGAGCTGCGGCGCCGCACGGTCGGTGATGTCGAGGACCGTGATCTTCGTGAGCTGGTTGATGCGCCAGTGCCAGCCGAGGTCGTCATCCTGATAACCGACGAGCTGCTTGAGCGGGTGGCCGTCCGGCAGCGTGTACGTGTCGATGTGCGAGAACACGACGAGCCGGTTCTGCTCGCTGTCGAGCAGCATCTGCTGCGGGAAGCCTTCGATGTTCGTCACGCTCTCGGCGGTGAGCTGGCCGAACTGGGGCACGCCCATGATGTGGAGGCGGTTCCCGTTGAGCGTGTAGATGTGATAGCCGTCCGTCTTGACGAAGTCGGCCTCGTCGACGCCCTGCTCCTGGTTGTTTGTGCCCGAGTAATCGACGCCCTCCTCGCGCCCGCCGCCGCTATCGCCGGCGCCCGCACCCTCGCCCGCGGCGTCATCGGCGCCCCAGCCCCACTGGCCGGCGCGGTCGATGTCGGCCCAGATCTCGTACGTGACCATCTGCTTGAGGTCGGTCTCGAGGGCGCCACAGCTCGCGTACTGCACGAGTTGCGTGGTCTTGGCGACCGGGTGATCGCCCGGCCCATCCAGATCGTCCTCGGAGCAGGCGGACAGGGCCAGCAGGGTGAGCGGGATGACGGCGGTGGTCAGTCGCATACCTGGCGCTACAGCAAGAACATTGCCAGCGTAACCCCGCGACGGAGCATCGATCGATCGTCAGATGACTCGCGTGTGGGATGAATGCAACCTCAGGAATCTGAGATGATCCGCGGGTGAGGCACCTCGCGCTCGTGATCGCGCTCGCCGGCTGCGGCAGCTCGACCCTGGACGGTCCGTGTAGTCTGGCGGCCCCCTGCAGCGACGGCGAGGTCTGTGACTTCACCGCCGACGGCGGCGCGGTCTGCATCTCCGCGACCGGCGACCTCGACGGCGACGGCCTCGCGAACGGCGACGACTTCTGCCAGCACGCGGCCGGCGGCAAGTTCGACGAGGACGGTGACGGTATCGGCGACGACTGCGACAGCTGCCCGATCGCGCCGCCCCGCGCGACCCCCGATCCCGATGGCGACGCGGTCGAGAGCCCGTGCGATCCGGACCCGACCGAGCCGGGCGACGAGATCCTGTTCTTCGACGGCTTCGGCGACGGCCTGTCGGCCGACTGGAAGCCGACCACGGCCGCCGCGTGGAGCGCCGCGAACGGCGAGGTCAGCGCGAACCTGGCCGCGATCTCCGATCAGGACAACCTCCAGCACACCGTGATCGGCAAATCCAACGTCGCGATCGAGGCCGGCTACCAGATCGATCGTGTCGAGGACAGCGCGAGCCGCCACCTCGTCGCCGTGTTCGCGAACGATCCCCGCCCGGCCGGTGTGGCGCAGATCCAGTGCGGGGTGTCGCGCGCCGACAGCGCGGTCGCGGATCTCGTGTTCCTGATGACGAACACCGGCGGCACGTCGATGCCGACGATCGATCCCGCGCTGCTCACCACGAAGACGTACCGCGCCGGCGCCTACGCGGCGCGCGGCAATGCCGGCTGCAGCGTGATCGCGGACAACGCCGCGCTCGGCATCGTGCAGACCAACATCACGGCCGACGATTTGTCGTCGATCGCGCTGACCGCGCAGGCTGTCAGCGTGCGCTTCCAGTACGTGATCGTCGTCGGCAAGTAGCCGCCGGCTCAGGCCCGCCGCGCGATCCCCGCGACGTGGACCCGGCAGCGCAGCGAGAAGCCGAGCGACTCGTACAGCCGGATCGCCGCGGTGTTCGTCGCGTACGCGTGGAGATAGGGAGTCTCGCCGCGGTCGGCGATCCGCGCGGCGACGACCGCGGACAGCTGTCGCGCGAACCCACGTCCGCGCGCATCGGGATGGGTGCACACGCCGCTCACCTCGGTGTAGCCGTCGTGCCGCATGCGCTCGCCCGCCATCGCCACGAGCACGCCGTGCTGCTTGATCCCCCAGAACGCGCCGAGGCTCGCGGTGCGCGCCGCGAACG
>DAIRFU010000721.1:0-2973 GCA_036794935.1 Kofleriaceae bacterium
CCATCCGCTCGAACGACGTCATCGGATACCAGGCGCTCGTGTCGATCGTCTCGGTCAGGTACGCGAGGTCCTCGGCCGACAGGATGGCGTCCCACTCGACGCCTTTGTGCGCCTTGAGCATGCGCACGTAGTCCAGGAACAGCACACCCCGAACATTGCGCATGCCGCATCATGGAACGCTCGGTCGCGGCGCGCGGGCGCGCCCGGGGTAGGGGTGGGGTAGCCGGTGTAACCACCGATACAGACCGTCGTTATTTGCGTGCCACGCGGCGGCCTTCTACGATCCCGCTCATGCGTCGCGCCCTCCTGTGCCTGGTGTTGCTCGCCGGTCCCGCGTTCGCCGAGGAGCCGAAGGGCCCCAACCCGGAGGGGGAGTACGGCGGCGTCCAGCCCGGCGAGGCGAAGAAGCCCGAGCCCGGCACGAAGGCGAAGAAGCCGCCGCCGAAGGGAACGCTGTCGTGGATCGGCTTCGAGATCAAGGATGGCGGCTCCGAGGTGTTCTTCCAGTCGGTCGCGCCGTTCGAGGTCGCCCAGCGCGTCGACAGCGGCACGCTCGTCGTGACACTGAAGGGTCTGCGCAAGCTCGGCCACAACACGTGGCGGCCGATCGATACGCGATTCTTCGAGACCCCGCTCGCGGGCATCAAGGCGCGCAAGCACGGCAAGACGATCGAGGTCCGGATCGGCTTCAAGGACGCCAAGGCTGCGGCCCAGGGGACCGTGCGCACCGCGACCGAGGCCGACGGGATGTATTACGCGTACCTGACGTTCCCCGGCGGCGGCGCCGCCGAGTAGCCCTATTTGGCGTCCGCGAGCGACTCGCGGAACGTCGACTCGTCCTGCTCACCGCGGAACGCCTCGCGGGCGTGACCGTCGGCGCCGAGCACGAGCGAGTAGGGGACCGCGCGGATGTTGTACTTGCGGCGCAGCGTGCCGTCGTCGATCAGGGCGGCACCGGGGAACTTCGCATGGCTGACGACACCCTCGGCATTCGCCTTCGAGCCTGCCACGAACACGGCGACGACGTTCGCGCCCTGCGCCTGGGCCGCCGCGGCGCCGCGCGGGATCGTCGCGATGCAGTGAGGACAGGTCGGCGTCACGAACATCACGAGTGACGGTTTGCCGCGCAGGCTCGCGGGATCGAACGCGTGCGCGCCCAGTGAAGGCAGCGCGAGCGTCGCCGCGATATCGCCGGCGGGGACCGGGGTGTCGTTGCGTTTGCAGCCGGCGATCGCGAGTCCGACCAGGAGGAGTAGCGTGGGCCCATGCCGGAGTGGCATACCCGCCTGATAGCATGGTCGACGTGGAACTGGCAGACGAACTTGGCGAGCTCGTGGCGCAGCTCAGGCACCAGCTCGTTCGGCATCGCGCGGCCGGCACGTGGGCGGCCCCGGGCGGGCCCACCGCGCGGCCGGCAGACGACGCGTCCGCGCCCGAGCCGTTCGTGGAGGAGCCGCCTCCCGCGGGCGGCCGGCGCACCCTCGACCAGATCCGTGCCGAGCTCGGCGACTGCACGCGCTGCAAGCTGCACGCGACACGCCGCTCGATCGTGTTCGGTGTCGGCGATCCGAACGCGCCGCTCATGTTCGTCGGCGAGGCGCCGGGCGAGCAAGAGGATCTGCGCGGCGAGCCGTTCGTCGGCCGCGCCGGCGAGCTCCTCGACAGGATGATCGAGGCGATGGGCTGGTCGCGGCAGACCGTCTACATCAACAACATCCTGTGCTGCCGGCCGCCCGGCAATCGCAACCCCCAGCCCGACGAGGTCGCGGCGTGCAAGCCGTTCCTCGAGGCGCGCATCGGCTCGATCGCGCCGCGCATCATCGTCGCGCTCGGCCGGCCCGCATCCAACACGCTCCTCGGCATCGATGCGCCGATCGGCGCCCTGCGCGGCAAGTTCCACGACCGCAACGGCATCCAGGTGATGCCGACCTTTCACCCCGCGTACCTGCTGCGCGAGCCCGACCGCAAGCGCGATGCCTGGGCCGACCTCAAGCTGGTGATCGCCGAGCTCGCGCGGCTTGGCATCCAGGCGCCGGGCACGCCGCGCGTCTAGCGCTAAGCTGGACCTGATGGGCGAGCCGCCTTGCGACCTCCTGCAAGCCGAGATGGGGCTCGATCTCCTCGAGGGCGAGCTGGCGGCGGAGCTGCCCGCGCACATGCGGGCGTTCGCACGCGCCCACGCCGACGGCCGTCCGCCTCCGGCCGCGCCGCTCCTCGCGCGCCTGGCCTCGACGCTCGAGATCGCCCGCAACGCCTGCATGCACGAGCTGCTCGCGGATCGCGGCCTCGCGATGCTCCGCCTCGTCGCGCCGCTCGTCATCGAAGGTGATCCGCTCGTCGTTGCCGCGCGCGCGGACGCGCCCACGTGGGCGGGCCTGGCCACGCTCGCCGCCGCCCGCGACCAGGTCGCGCAGCAACGCTTCGGCCGGCGCGCGATCGATGTCTTGCATCGCCTGCATGGCACCTCCGGCGGGGTTCCCGAGCACGATGCGCCGGGGCCACCGATCGCCGGCTGGCACGATCGCGACGTCGCGATCGATCACGCCGGCATCCTCGACGTGTGGAACGCGCTCGCGGCACGGTTTGGCGTCACCGGCCAGGTCCGGATCGATCGGAGCGCCTCGGCACACCCGCGCGCGTTCGTGATCGAGCCGAAGGTGGAGGTCGTCATCGTCGTGCCGGCAGCGATCGACACGCCCGCCGCGCGCTTCGCGACCCTGCACGAGCTCGGTCACGCGATCGTTGCGCTCGCGCTATCGCCCGGGACGCCACGCGTGGTCGACGAGGCCGCGGCGTCGTACATCGCCCGGCTGGCCGAGCCACCGAGCTGGTTGCCGCCGCGCTGGCCCAGCGATCTCGCTACTGCCGCGCGGCGCCGCCGGCGCGCGATCGCGGCGATGCTCGACGAAACCGAGCGCGCGTTGCCCGTGCTCGAGGATCTGCCGGCCGCCCCTCCACCGTGGGCGCTGTGGC
>DAIRFU010000721.1:2983-3583 GCA_036794935.1 Kofleriaceae bacterium
GCCGCCTACGTCGCTGCGGAGGCGATCGCCGATCGCCTGCGTGCGGAGCTCGGTCCGAACCCGCCGCGCGGCCAGCTCGTGCGTGCGCTCGAGCTCGAGCGCGATCGTGTCGATCGCCGCACGCAGGTGTGAGCGAGGCCGGTGTCGCGGCCTGGAGCTCGTTCCGGAAGGACGAAGACGACCTGCACGGTGGGAACGTCCCCCTGGTTGCGTCAGACGACCCTCGGCTCCGGTACCGTGAACGGGAGCGGCCGTGACCGTAGGCCGAACTGCAGCTTGGTGCCGGCGCGCGGGGGGCAGTAGAACGTGCGGTCTCACAGCGCCGCGGCGCGCGCGAAGGTTCCCATTCGGAACGGTCGGAGAAGAAGAGACGACGAGCTGCGCGCCGAACGCGACTCGCGCCCACGTGGGCACGGCCGCCGGCGGGGCCGCGTGCCGCGAGATGCGGTTCTGCTTGTTCCTGATCGGCTCCGCCGGCATGGCGGCGATCGCTCGGTGCCGATCGCGGGTTGAAACGCGCCACGGCTTGCTGCTGGCGCGCAAGGTCAGCAGAACGCGAGGGTCGCTGTGACGTCTGTGGCCGGTCGCGGCCTGTAGCGC
>DAIRFU010000722.1:0-3578 GCA_036794935.1 Kofleriaceae bacterium
CACTCGACTTGCCGAACGAGCTCGGCATGTGCACCGGGACAACTGCGCCGTACCGCGCCGTCACATTCGAGAACAGTATTCTCGCGACGCAGGGGACACGCGATGCGTTCGTGGACCCGATCAATCCGGCGAATTGCGCGTTTGCGGGCACGATCCTCGCGCGACAGCCGACGCCACCGGCTGGCGCGATGGTGGCCAATCCTGGATTCGTGAACCGCGCTGCAGGTGACTTTCACCTGCAGAGCTCGAGTCCGGCGGTTGACGCCGCGGTACCGGCCACGGCGAACCCGGATCACGACCTCGACGGCAACCTACGTCCGCAGGGGGGCGCCGCGGATATCGGCGCATTCGAGCTCGCGCAGTGAACCTACGAGTCTAGAACGGGCCCTGATTCGTGTAACAGAACTTCGCCGTGGTCGCGGGGAAGAAGTAGCCCGTGCCCATACACATCTCGTTCGTCTGCGCGCTCGGACCATCGACGATGGTGTTGCTCGTCGGATTATCGTAGGTGCACGAGTAGGTCATGGTGCCCGATGCGAACGTGTAGAACGGCATCCCCCAGTCCTTCGAGCCAGGGTGCTCCCATGCATCCGGTCCTTCGCTCAGGAAAATCTGCGTGCCGCCGTCCTCGAGCTTGGTCTTGACCGACTGCTTGTGCGAGTGCGTCGAGACCGTCCAGAACTTCGCGCCGGCGGGCAGATTACAGGTCTCGGTCTCCGTGTAGTTTGTCGCGTTGGCGGGGATCGAGATATCTCCGTTATAGGTGACGAAGGCGGCGGTGGGCGTGTAGTCGACCGAGGCATCGAGTGCGTACGCGGAGAGCGTGACGTGCGCCGTGATCGGCTCGTCCGTCGAGTTGAGATAATGCATCTGGAAGTATGCCGGCTTGTTCGCCGGCACGTTCATACCGAGCGGCTTGCCGGTGCCATCGTCGGTTGGCAGGGGCAACTCGCCGTGCGGAGTTTGCGTCGCGTAGACCCACACGGGCACGCTGAAGCCACCTCCGCCGCAGTTGCCGGTCGGATCGAGGGTCCCATCAGCCGGCTGGCTGTCGTCACCGAAGAACATGATCATGTGGTGACTGCCGGGCGTCATGTCCGACACCCACTTGTTGATCGCCAGCTCGGAGGTGTTGGGCGTATGGAAGTAGTAGCAGTACGTGATTTCCTCGCCTGGAGCGATGGTCACGTCCTTGCTGGTGACCGTGAAGGCCGCGTCAGGATCGTTGCTGCCGCTGCCACTTCCACTGCCACTCCCCATGCCATCGTCGTCGCCCATTGGTTCGGTGCCGCACGCAGCGGCAAACACGGTCACAAAAACAAGACCAAGACCAAGTGTCCGCATGAGAAGGCCCCCTCTGGCCAACGGTTGGTGCAAGCGAGCCTATCAAGCTCGCCCAGGGTGTCTATAGATTATTGAACTCGAGTTCCGTTTCCGGGTTGCTTCGACTGACACCGGATGATGCCGGCGTGCGGCAGCGCACGTACACTGCAGACCTCATGGCGCGCTTCGACGTCGATCTGTTCGTGATCGGAGGCGGTTCTGGCGGCGTGCGGGCCGCCCGGGTCGCGGCCGAGCACGGGGCCAGGGTCGCGATCGCCGAGGAGAGCCGGTGGGGCGGCACCTGCGTGATCCGCGGCTGCGTGCCCAAGAAGCTGCTGGTCTACGCAAGTGAAGTCAGTCGCACACTCGATGATGCGCGCGGACAAGGTTGGACCATTGGCGAGGCGAGCCACGACTGGGCGGCGCTGATCGCCGCCAAGGACAAGGAGATCGCGCGGCTCGAAGCGGGCTATGCGAGCCGGCTCGAGCGTGCGGGAGTGCGCCTCGTGCAGGGGCGCGCGCGGCTGACGGATCCGCACACGCTCGAGGTCGGCGGCGAGCGGATCACCGCAGCGCACGTGCTGGTCGCGACCGGCGGGCACGCAAAGCGGCCGACGGTCGGCACGTACATCACGAGCGACGAGGCCTTCGAGTTGCGCGCGCTGCCGAGGCGCATCGCGATCCTCGGCGCCGGCTACATCGGGATCGAGTTCGCGCACATCTTCGCGGGCTTCGGCGCGGAGGTCACGCTCGTGCACCGCGGCCAGCACGTGCTGCGCGGCTTCGATCCGGATCTCGCGCGCGAGGTCGAGGTCGGCCTCGCCGCGCATGGCATCCGCCTCGTCGCCGGAGACACGGTGGAGGTCCCGACGGACCTGGCGATGGCGGCGATCGGGCGCGAGCCGGCGAGCGGCGGGATCGGGCTCGAGGAGGCGGGCGTCGCGCTCGATGTCCGCGGCGCGGTGATCGTCGACGAGTACTCGCGCTCGCGCGTGCCGCACATCTTCGCGGTCGGCGACGTGACGGCGCGCATGCAGCTCACGCCGATCGCGATCCGCGAGGGGCACGCGGTCGCCGACACGCTGTTCGGTAATCGGCCGACCGCGATCTGTCACGAGCTGATTCCGACGGCGGTGTTCGCGCAGCCGCCCGCGGCGGCGATCGGATTGACCGAGCCCGCGGCACGCGCGGAGGGGCACGACATCCAGATCTTCAAGGCGCGGTTCCGGCCGATGCGCTACGCACTCTCGGGCCGCGACGAGCACGTGCTGATCAAGCTGATCGTCTCGCGCGCGACGGACAAGGTGCTCGGCCTGCACGTGGTCGGCCCGGACGCGCCGGAGATCGTGCAGACCGCGGCGATCGCGATCACGATGGGCGCGACGAAGGCGGATCTCGATCGCACGTTCGCGCTGCATCCGACGACGGCCGAGGAGCTCGTCCTGTTGCGCTGAGCACGGCGACGGTCCGGCGCGCGGTTCAGCGCAGCTCGACGTCGTCGATCGCGAGGCGGAACGTGCCGGGCGCGACCTGGCCGATCAAGATTGCGGTGATGTCGTGGCCATCGGAGCCACCGAACTCGCTCCACCGGAACTGGTGGGCGGTGAAGTCGGTGCCTGGCGTGAACGCGCGCGTCGAGGGCGCGCGACCACCGTGCTGCGTGAACACCATCACGACGTAGCCTTTGCCGTCACCCTTCGCGCGGAACGCGAAGCCGGGCGTGCGCGACAGATCGGCCGGCGCGAATGGGCGATCGCCGGGCATGTAGATCGCGCCTGCCCAGCTCGCCGGGCCACCCGCGATCACCTCGCCCGTGATCGCGAGCGCGTGGCCGGCAGCTCCCGCAGCGACGACTGCGAGCGCCGCCTTCGACGTGCCGCCGATCAGCGCGTCGGTGGACACCGTCCAGTCCTGGCCCGGCTGCGCGTGGAGCGAGCCGTCCTCGAAGTCGCTGACCACGCCGCGCGCGAGGGCGTCCTGTGCCGCGCGGGTGTGCTCGGCGACCCGCGCGCGATACGCATCGCGGTCGAACTTCACGCCGGTGCGCCAGATCCCGACGATCCGCCGCGTGTCGGTGATCGTCGTCGTGGGATCACCGTCGACGAGCACGAGGTCCGCGCGGAGCCCGGCGGCGATGCGGCCGCGATCGGTGAGGCCGAAGCGGCGCGCCGGCAGTGACGTCGCGCCGGCGAGCGCGGTCGACGGTGGCAGCCCGGCGGCGACGAGGAGGGCGAGCTCGTCGTGGACACTCGCGC
>DAIRFU010000132.1:0-12912 GCA_036794935.1 Kofleriaceae bacterium
CGCTGACCGCCACCGAGATCGGCAGCGACGTCAACGCGACCTGGACCCTCAACGTGTCCGACTCCTACGCCCAGGACACCGGCACGGTGAACAAGGTGACGCTGTCGTTCACGCTCTGAACCTCGCCTCGCTTACCTCGACGCCCCGTGGACTTGTTCGTCACCACGGGGCGTCACTCTTTTTCGGGCTACGTCGCGCTACTGGATGATGCCGACGCAGCAGCCGGTCGAGCAGTACGTGCCCTCCGGGCAGCTGCCATCGGCGGCGCACTCCTGATAGCCGGTCGGACAGGTGTTATCGCCGCCGCACTCGGGCGGTAGCTCCGTCTGGCCGGGGCACAGGATGCAGGTGTCACCACCGCACTCGTCGTTGCCGCACATCGTGTTCTTCACGCAGCGCTTGCACGGCTCGTCGCCGGTACCCGTGCAAACGCCGGTCGTTTGATCGCAGGCGTCATCACCGTCCGCGCCTGCATCGGTGATGTTCGACTCGTCGCAGGTGGGCGACACCAGCGGGTTGAGGACGATGTCGCGGCAGCCGTCCTCGCCACATACCGTGCAGCAACCGAAGCAGTCGCAGCCCGGCGGCGTCAGCGGCCCGCAGTTCATCGTGCACTTCGCGGGCACGGCCGTCTGGCCGAACGGCATGTAGCACTCCGCGATGTCGTACTTGCTGGCGTCCGCCTCCGGCGCGAGCGCCGCGCACTCGGTCTGGTCGGCGGCCTGGAGCAGACAGCACACGTGCTGGTTGCAGCCGTCGTTACCGGCACCCGAGTTGCCGTCGAAGAAGCAGTCTTGCATCGTGGCGTCGATGTTGTCGCCGGGGATGCCGGTCGCGAACGAGTCCTCGCGATCATCGGCGGGACCCGAGCACTCGGGGTCGAAGCCGTCGATCTTCATGTCGCCGTCGTTGTCGACGCAATCGGCGCACTCGACACTGCCACCCGGGGTGCACTCGCCACCGAATGGAGGTGCATCGACGCCGCCATCGCCGTCACCGCTGCCGCCTCCGTCATCTCCTCCGCCGTTGGCATCGTTGGTGCCATTGTTACCTCCACACGCGAACAACGCAGCGGCCAGCAGGCCGAGCAGCCAATAACGAGCCCTCATCTTGTTTTCTCCGTTCAGTGGGTACGAACTAAGGTGCTTCGATCTCGATCAGGTCGGAGGGATGCTCCGACGACCACGTGTGCTGTGCACCCACGTGGACTTCATGCCCGCGAAAGCGAATGTCGGCGGCGCCGCTGGCGACCTCGACGGTGACCAGCTCGCCGTCGCGTGCGACGTGGAGCTCGCCGTTGGCGGTGCGGATCACGGCATCGCCGGCGAGGACCGCGAACGGGCCGCGCTCCCCACGCGGCGCGATCGCGAACATCGCACCGCCGCGCTCGAGCAGCGCGGTGGGCTTGGCAGCGTCTTGATCCATGACGACGGCGCTGTTGGCGTCGAGCGTGATGTGCGCATCTCCGAACGAGACGCTGGACGGCGAGGCAGCGGAGACGATGCGCGACGGCTCCTCGGTCGCCGGCTGTGGCGTCGGGCCATTCATCGAGAAGAAGGCGAGCGCGAACGCGGCGGCGGCTGCACCCGGGACGGCGAGCCACAGCCACTGGCTGCGGCGATCGGGCTTGATCTCGCGGGCGGCGGCGGCACTCGTCACGGTGCCCTCGGCCATGCGGGCGAATACGTTGCGTTCGACGCGTGCCCACGCGACATCCGACAGGCTGTCGACGGGGGGCGGTCCTAGTCGCTGTTCGGTCATGCCTCACCTCCCCCGAATTCCGCCAGGTAGCTGGCGAGAACGGGATCCTTGTGTGCGCGCTTCATGAGGTCGCGGCGCGCGCGCCAGACTCGGGTCTTCACCGCGACGACGGAGCTCTCGGTCAGCTGCGCGACCTCCGCGAGCGACAGGCCATCGATCACGGCGAGCGCGAACGCGACGCGCTGCTTGGCCTCGATGCGATCGAGTGCGGCGTAGAGACGGCGCGCGGCCTGGCGGGCGAGCGCGACGCGGTGTGCGTCGGGATCGCGATCGACGATCTCGTCCTCGACGACCTCGAGGTCGACGGGGGTCGGCTTGCGGCGCTCGATCGCGAGGTACGCGGTGCGCGTCGCGATGGTCTGCGACCAGCGGGCGAGCGAGCTGTCGCCGCGGAACGAGGGGAGCGCCCGGAAGATCTCGAGGAAGGCGTCCTGGATCAGATCCTCGATGTCGCGGTTGGCGCCGAGGATCCGGAACAGGGTGTGGTGGACGCCTTGCTTGAGCTGCTGGAACAGTGCGCGCTGCGAGGCACGATCGCCTTCCGCCGCCCGCTGCGCGAGCGCGCGGTCGTGGTCTCGGGCCGCTGTGACAGCAGTTCCCACGTTTATCTAGTGGGCCTCAGTACCGAGAAGGTCGCAACAATCTTCGAGGGGGTTCTTCGGCCCGCCGCTTCGATAAGTGGCTGGGATCTCTGCGGAAACTTGCGTGCCTGTAGGGAGGTGTGCCGCCGATCGTCAGCGCGGACACGGGTCGGTCGCGGGACTGGTCCAGGTGAACGAGACCGAGCGCACGAGCGAGACGTGGCGAAGCAGGGCGGCATCGATCTCGTCCGTCCGTGCGCCGAAGGGGTAGGCGAACGTCGTGACCTCGAAGCCCTCATCGCGCAGCCGGTCGATCGACGGCACCACCTCGTCGGCGAGGTAGGCCGCGAGGCCGTGGGCCTCGACGTACGCGGGCGCGCGCAGGTGAGCGACACCGTGGGCCTCGATCGCGTGGCCGAGGTTCGCGAGCTCGTGGAGCGAGGCGACCTGTTCGGGGCGAAGCTTGGCGAAGTACGCGACGAAGAACGTCAGCCGCGCACCATAGCGAGCGTAGAGGTCGGCGCCGGTGAGCCAGTGATCGACGTAGGCGTCGTCGAACGACAGCGTGACGCCGGGACCGGGCGGTACGCCATGCGCGAAGTCGGCGTACGTGTAGAACGGCAGGTCGCGCTCGGCGACCGCCGCGAGCACGGCCTCGAGCGCGTCCCACTCGACGGTGCGCCCCGGGTCATGGGCATAGAGCTCGAGCACCTCGCCACGCTCCCGCGCGCGATCGAGCCCGGCCTCGACGCTGGCCAGATCGTTGCGCGCGTACGTGTCGAGATCGATCGCGCAGTGGACCGCGCGCCCATCCCAGTCGTAGAAGGCGCCGGACGTGTCGGCGGTGTCGTGCTGGCATGCCGCCAGCAGCGCGAGCACGCATGCTAGGGTCGCGCGGTGCGCCGCCCGGCCGTGACCGTGCTCGCGGTCGCGAGCCGCGGTTCGCTGCCGATCGCGCTCGTACTCGTACTCGTACTCGTGCTCGCGCTCGCGAGCCGTGCAAGCGCGCAGCCGACCGACCTCGTCGCGCGGCCGCTCGTGCTCGGTCAGGGCGAGCTCGAGGGCACGCTCGTCGCCGACATCAATCTCGCGCCGCGGCAGCTCGGCCACTCGACCTCGCTCGCACCCGATGTCTGGTACGGCGTGACCCCGCGACTGACGGTCGGCCTGATTCACAGCAACCCGAGCGTAGATCGATTCGCGGTCGGCGCGACGTTCTGTGTCGTGCATCAGCCGATCCTCGGCTGCGAGGACACCTACCGCGGCAGCGGCATCGACACACGGTGGAGCGCGGTGACCGGCGATCTCGCGGTGGCGCCTCGCGCTCGCGTGCTCGTCCGCGAGCTCGATCCGGTCAAGCCCGCGGCCACACTCGGTGCGCTCGTGCGGTGGCGGCGCGGCCGGTTCGCGATCACGGCCGACCCGTATCTCCAGATCGGGCTCGCGAATCGCGACCAGGGGAACCGGCACGCGCTGTTCCTGCCGATCGCGTTCGCGGTCCAGCCCCTCGCGCGCTGGGAGCTGTCGCTGCAGACCGGGTGGAATTCGATCGTGGGCACGTATGCCGGCGTCGATGGCGATCGACACGTGATCACCGATGCCTGGCACGTGCCGGTCGTGGTGGGGACGCGCGTCGCCGCGAGCGCCCACGTCGATCTCGGGATCATGGTCGCGTTCGCGAGCCTGCTCGGACCGCAGAACACGGCGAAGGAGCGCGCACTGTTCGCCACGGTCACGGTGCGGTCGGGGCGCAGGTAGCGCGGGACGCGACCGCCCTCGTCAGAGTGGACAGCTGCCATGCCGTTGCGCGAGCGCGCGTACGAAGCGAACCCGTCCGCTCGCGAGGATCGCGCCGTCGATCTCGGCGGTGCGGGCCCCGAACGGGTACGCGTACGACACGACCTCGAAGCCGTGGCTCTCGAGCAGATCGATCGAGGGCAGCACCTCATCGTCGAGGTACGTGCGCAGCCCGTGATCCTCGACGTACCCCGGGCCGCGCTGGTGCGAGACGCTGTGGGCCTCGATGTCATGGCCCGCATCGGCGAGCGCGCGCAGTTGATCGTGCGCGACCTGCGACATCGTCGGGTAGTGGCCGACGTACAGCGTGACGTGCGCGCCGTAGCGCGCGAGCAGGCCCGCGCTCGCGAGCCATTCGGCGGTGTGCCAGTCGTCGTACATGAGCGCGACGCCGGCGCCACCGTCGCCGTTGACGAGGTCGGTCGCGGTCAGAAACGGCAGGTCGCGGTCGCGCGCGGCGGCGAGCACGGCCTCGAGCCGGTCCATGTTCATGGTCACGCCGGGCGTGTGGACGAGCAGCTCGAGCACCTCGCCGCGGTCGCGCGCGCGATCGAGGGCGGCGTCGATCTCGTCGATGCCGACGCCGGCCACGTCGTCGATCTCGGCGGTGCAGTGCACCGTGCGGCCATCCCAGTCGTAGAACGCGCTGTCGAGCTCGGGGAGCGCCGGCGTGCATGCACTCGCCAGCGCCAGCCATGCGACCGTCGCGGTCCGCATGACGAACGCTACTTCGTCAGGATCGGAGTGCCAGTGGCGGCATCGTGAGCTGCAAGGGAGCCCACGCCTCCGCGGCGTGCGCGCCGGGTGCGCCTGCGCACGTGCGGCGTGCGATGCCGCTCGATCGTCGCCTCAGATGCCCCAGGCCAGCACGGCACCGTAGCGCGACGAGCCGGCGCTGTGCTCGAAGACGAGCTCGAGCTGCTGCGGCGCGATCCACACGAAGGCGCCTTCACTCTTGGGTTGGCTGTCCTCGATCGAGGAGACCACCGAGCCGACCCAGCTCGCGCCCACGCCGATGCGGAAGCCATGGCCGCCTTCGACGTTCTCGAGGTGCAACGCCTGCACGTCGTCGTCGAGCCCGATCGGGATGTATGCCGCCGTCGCGAAGATCCGGTTGTCGGCCCAGCGTCGCTCGCGCACGAAGCGGAGCGCGAACGTGACCTCGGGACCGAGCTGCGTCATGACCAGGCCGCCCGCGCGGTCTGCGGCTGGCTCGTCGACGTTCAGGCTGCCGACGAACAGCGTGCCGCCGAGGCTGATCGTCGGCTGTACCGAGCCGCTGCCGAACGAGCGACCATAGCCCGCGTGGATGCGGAGACCGGCACTGACCACATCGCTGCTGCCGAGTACCTCGAGCCCACCGTTGACGTGCAGGCTCGGCTGGTCCGCGGCGGCCACCGACGGCCACGCCACGAGTGCGAGGAATGCGAGCGCGCGAGGACAAACGAACGAGCTGCCGCCACCCATCCGGGGAGTATGCACGGCTCGTTGCTCAGGCGCTGGCGGCAGTGAGCGGCGCTTGCTCGCGGGTTTGCAGGAACTGCAGCGCGGGGTAGTCCTGCGTGGCGCGGTTGAGCTGCCAGTCGTTGCGCGCGAGGAACACGGTCGCCCCCGAGTGGTCCTCGGCGATGTTGTCGCGATTGGCGTCCGCGAACTTCTTGATCAGCCTCGGATCCTCCGCGTCGACCCAGCGCACGACCTCGAACGAGGTCGCCTCGAAGTGACAGGGCAGGTCGAACTCGGTCGCGATGCGATCGGCGAGCACGTCGAACTGCAGCGCGCCGACGACGCCGACGATGAAGTCCGAGCCGAGGAACATCTTGAACACCTGCGCGCCGCCCTCTTCCGCGATCTGCTCGAGCGCGCGGCCAAGGTGCTTGGCCTTCATCGGATCGTTCGAGCGCACGCGGCGCAAGAACTCCGGCGCGAAGCTCGGGATGCCGGTGAAGTGCAGCGGCTCGCCCTCGGTGAGCGCGTCGCCGATGCGCAGCGTGCCGTGGTTCGGGATCCCGACGATATCGCCGGCCCACGCATCCTCGGCGAGCTCGCGCTGGTTCGCCTGGAACACCATCGCGTTATGGACGCTCTGGACCTTGCCGGTGCGCGGCACGGTGAGCTTCATGCCGCGCGTGAAGTGACCCGACGCGAGCCGCACGAACGCGATGCGGTCGCGGTGCTTCGGATCCATGTTCGCCTGGATCTTGAACACGAAGCCCGAGACCTTCGGCTCGGTCGGCAGCACCTCGCGCTCGCGGGCCGGCTGCTTGCGCGGCGGCGGGGCCAGCGTCGCGACGCCTTGCAGCAGCTCGCGCACGCCGAAGTTGTTCACCGCGCTGCCGAAGAAGACCGGCGTCAGGTGGCCGGCGCGATACGAGTCGAGATCGAACTTCGGGCAGAGCCCGCGGACCATCTGGACATCCTCGCGCAGCTTCGCGACGGCGCTCTCGGGCAACAGCTGGTCGAGCTTGGGATCGTCGAGGCCCTTGAGCGACACGCCCTCCTGGAGGTACTCGCCCCTGGTGCGCTCCATCAGCAACAGCTGGTCGGCGAGCAGATCGTAGACGCCGAGGAAGGTGCGGCCCATGCCGATCGGCCAGCTCACCGGGCTGACCTCGAGCTGGAGGTCGTTCGCGATCTCGTCGAGCAGCTCGAACGGGTCGCGGCCCTCGCGGTCCATCTTGTTGATGAACGTCGCGATCGGCACGTCGCGCATCCGGCACACCTCGAACAGCTTGCGGGTCTGGGTCTCGATGCCCTTCGCGGCGTCGATGACCATCACCGCCGAATCGACCGCGGTCAGCGTGCGGTACGTGTCCTCGGAGAAGTCCTGGTGGCCCGGCGTGTCGAGCAGGTTGAACGTGCAGTCCGCGTAGTCGAACGTCATCACCGAGGTCGTCACCGAGATGCCGCGCTCGCGCTCGACCTTCATCCAGTCACTCGTGGCGCGTCGGCGGTCACCACGCGCCTTGACCGCGCCGGCGAGCTGGATCGCACCGCCGAACAAGAGCAGCTTCTCGGTGAGCGTCGTCTTGCCGGCATCCGGGTGCGCGATGATCGCGAAGGTGCGCCGCTTCGCGATCGGCGCTGGCAAGTCGGACGACGTCATGGGGGGTGCTTATAGCAGGTGCAGGTGCACCGCTGCACAGGTGCAGTGGGCCCGCCCGGACCCAGCGGGCCACGTGCAATCGCTTAGTTAGGGACGGCACGCCGGGTGCTTTGGGCGGGGCCCACCATGAAGCAAACCAAGTTCGTGATCATCGCGGCGGGCGTCCTCGGCATCCTCGCCTGCTTTCTGCCCTACATCAGCCAGGGCCCCATCTCGATGAGCATGTGGGACTTCCACAAGTTCCCGGCCGGCAACAGCGGCCTCATCAACGGGCCCAAGCAGGTCTATCTCGCGCTCGCGATGTTCGCGATCCCGGCGCTGCTCGCCGCGACCGCGCTCGCCAGCAAGCTGCAGCGCGCGCTCGCCGGTGTCGCCGCGGTCTCGTTCCTCGCGACGTTCGCGCTCGAGCTCGTCCGCAAGGGCATGAGCGGCGAGCACGGCGTCAGCACCGCGATCGGCGGCAAGCTGGTGTTCCTGGCCGCGCTCGTCGGCCTCGTCGCCTCGATCGTCGCCCTCGCCAAGCCCGAGGAGTGAGCGATCACTCGAGCTGCAGACCGCAGTCGGCGCACGCGCCCTCGACGAGCGGCTGGCTACAGCCGCAAGCCGGGCACGCGTCGCCGCTGAGATCGACCTCGCCGGCGCCTTCGCGCGCCAGCATCTCGCGCCAGTCACCGTGCACGATCGCCGCAACCTTCGGAAGCTCGTCCTCCTCGACCAGGAGGTGCGTGCGGGTCCCTCAACCTTTGCCCGCGCCGGGCGGGCATCCGACGATGACGGGGATGCCGGCGGCGAGGCAGCGATCGCGCAAACTTTTCATCTCGGCGATCGAGCCCGCCATCGCGGCGACGAGCGGGACGTTCGCGAGCTGGTCTTCTGCTTCATCGATCGTCAGAGCTTCCATGACTGCATCCTGGGAGCTGGGTCCAGTGGCACCCAACAATTACATGTCGGCTGCGGCCAGACAGCCACAAAGGGATCTCGAGCTTGTCAGAAACGTATTTGAAGAGACGCTGGCCGTCACTTTGCTCGATGGCCGTTGTACTGTCAGCAAACATTTGCCGGGAGAGGAATCTGTGAACAATCTCAAGTTCGGAGTGCTTGCGTGTGGTCTGATCGGTCTGATCGCCTGTTTCTTGCCGATGGTTGCCTTCGGTGATCAGTCGATCAGCTACTTCAAGCTGCGCGAGATGCCCGGTGGTGGATCTCAGGTCTACATGACCATGGCCGGCTATATCGCGGCGCTCGTCATGGGCGCGATGGCCGCGGCCAAGCCGCCGATGCTGCGCTGGCAGGGCATCGTGTCGATCGTCGGCTTCGCCTTCGTGATCTTCAAGCTGCGTGATGGCTTCCTGAAGCTCATCACGGATGGCGCGATCGGCGCGAAGCTGATGGGCATCTCGGCGCTCGCCGGCCTCGTGATCGCGATCATCTGCGTCGCGAAGCCCGAGACCGCGAAGTAAGCAGTCCGACCGGTAGTCACGAAGAGGCGCCCTTCCGGGGCGCCTTTTTCATTTCTTGAACAGCTTGTCGAACGCGCGGCGCATCGCGCCCGACTTCTGCTTCGCGCCGTACGTCTCGTTCGCGTAGGCGATACGCGCCGATGGATCGATGCCGTACGCGATGTAGAGCGACAGCAGGTCGTGCACCATCGCCGAGATGCCGGTCGTGCGCAGGTCGTACGAGAGGCAGTAGCTGTCCGGCTTGTTGCGGATCATCGCCTTGGCAATGATCATCATGATCGACGGATCGAGCAGCTCGCCGTTGCCGTCGAGGTAGTGCTTGTAGCTGAAGAAGCGATCCTCGGGCGCGAGCTCGGGGGCGCCGCCGCCCTCGGGCTTGGGCGCGCGCAGGTTCTGGATCGTCCGGTACTCGTGCTCGATGTACGCGGCGATCGAGTTGTTCTCGTCGCGGCGCTCGTACTCGACGAACTTGCGGAACGCGTCGAACAGGTTCTTCGGGTTCGCGTACGCGCCGCTGATCAAGTAATAGAACACCGCGCCGAGCGAGTAGATATCGGCCGGTCGCCCGACGCTCTTGACGACGCGGCCGCGCACGTTGATCTCGCTCGACTCGGCGAACGGCCGGTTGAGCAGGATCTTCTTGCGCGCGCGATCGGCGGCGGCGATCGAGTAGAGCTCGTTGCGGTTGAACAGCGAGAACGTGTCGTTCTCGTAGATGTCGATGTAGAAGTCCTCGAAGAACTCGACTTCCGGTGAGCCCTGCGTGACGTTGACGAGCAGCTCGAACGTGTTCGTCTCCTGCTCGGGACTCTGGAAGTAGAGCGTGCCGGGCACGGCCTGGAACCGCGTCATCGAGACGTCGAGATCCGGATCGGCGACCTTGCCGACGTTGAAGTCGGCCAGCTTGATCTTCATCTGCGAGCCGCGCAGGTTCGGATCGGGGAGCTTGACGAGGATGTTCGCCGGCTTGATGTCGCGGTGACAGGTGTCGCGCACCAGGTGGGAGAACTCGACGGCGGTCGCGACCGGCACGATGTACTCGAGCACGCGGAAGATGCGCTCGCGCAGCGTGACGCTGAGCAGGTCGTCGCGGCGGCGCTTCTGGCGCGCACCCTTGAGTCGCTCCTCGAGGCTCATGTCGAGCAGCTCGAGGATCATGAAGTCGTTCTCGACCTTGTCGCGCACGGTCGGCGGGATGAAGCCCGCGCTGTCACCTTCGCCCGACGCGAGCAGCTCGACGATGTTCGGGTGACCCTGGACGCGCTCGAGGATCTCCTTCTCCATCTGGAAGCGCATCTGGTCCTCGCCCGACACGCCCTTCTGGAGACACTTGATCGCGACGGGCCGGCGCAGCGTGGTCTTCGATTCGACCCAGCGCTCCTCGCCGAGATACGCCTTCGCGAAACGGCCGGAGCCGAGCTCGATCGGATGACCGGTCTCGTCGACGACGAACGCGTAGATGCGGCTGCGCGACACGTACGGTGTCGGCTGCGCGATCATGCCGGACACCTGCGTCATCGGCGGGCCCGGCTGCTGCGGCTGCTGCGACTGCTGCGGCGACATGATGCCCGGCGCGGGTCCGAGCTGGGTGTGCGCGCCGTACGGATTGGCGCCCATGTGCGAGAGCTGCGGCGAGCCTTGCGAGAAGTGATTCGGCGGCGTCATGCCGCCGGCGCGCGGAGTGGGACCGCCCGGACCCTGCGGGATCTGGTTGATGCTCGTCGGGTCGCCTTCAAAGTCCCCGTAGTCGTCGCCGATCGGAGGACCGTGAGACGGCGTCTTGCGCCCTGGCGGGCTCGGTGGTGTTTGAGCCATAAACCCCGCTACCCTCGTCGACCGGACTTGGGCACCGTTCGGCCCCGAGTATAGACGAAGTACGCGTCGGATCCGGGCCCGAAGTCGAACAGGATCGGGTCCGCGCAATCTTCGCTGCTAACAGCTACCAACTCGCCTCCGACCGCGAACACGACCTGGCCCATGGCCGGCGTGCCCTGCGCGATCCGCAGATGCCCGATCTCCTGCGCGCGCGGCGTGACGAGCGCGAGATCGCTCGAGCGGTCGACGTGGACCGCCGGCGAGGGCCGGCCTCCCAGGAGCGCGACGAAGCAGGTCAGCCCCTTGACGTGGACGACGCGGCCTGTGGGACCGGGCACGAGCGAGATGCGCACCTTCGTGCCGTGCAGCCCGAACAGGTCCGCGGTGTCGTTCGCGGCCATCACGAAGTGCGCGCGGCGATCGCCGGCCGGCTGCTGCACATCCATAAGTGCGAGCCGGCGTGCCTGCGCATGCGGCAGCGGCTGCGGGGTCACGCGCATCCATGCCTGCACGTTCGGAGGGGCATGGTACGTGGCCGGCGTGAGGTCGACCGCCCGCGGGGAGGGCGGTGTGGGCAGAGGCGCACCCTCGCCATCGTCGCCGGCCGCATCGTCGGGCGTCGGTGCGGTGGTCAGCGGACTCGTCGCCTCCGCGGTCATGTGTCTCGGCGTTTTACGGAGCGGGGCTACCGCCGGCGGCGGCGTGACCCGGCTCTCGGGCGTCGTCGGTGTCAACGGCTCGGCGATCGCGGGGCCCGGCGTGGTCTTTCGCTTCGCGACGCGCGGCTGCTCCTCCGTGAGCGGGTCGAGCGCGGAGGAGAGCTCGGCAGCGAGCTCGTCGACCTTCGCGAGCCGCTTCTTCGGATCGAACGCGAGCGCTCGGATGAGGACGTCGATCACCTGGCGAGGCACCTCGAGCGGGCGCAGCGCCTCGCGCACGAGCTCGTTGGCGTGCCGCCGCTTCTTGTAGCCGGCGTAGACGTCCTCGTCGGCGAAGATCGCGCGGCCCGACAGCATGTAGATCGCGACGCACACGAGCGAATAGATATCGGTCGCGGGCGAGACCGGCTGGCCGGCGAGCTGCTCGGGCGCGGCCCAGCTCGGTGAGTACATCGCGAGCTTCTGGCCGGCGACGATCGCGGTGTCTTCGGCGCGCTGCTCCTTGTCGTCCTGCGAGTCGGCACTCCACTTCGCGATCCCGAAATCGGCGAGCTTGGGCAGCCGGTTCTGGCCCACCGAGCCGAACAGGATGTTCTGCGGCTTGATATCGCGGTGCACGATGCCGAGGCCGTGCGCCTCCGAGAGCGCCGCGCACATCGCGCCGGTCACGCGCACGGTCTCCTCGAGCGACTGCTTGCCCTGCTCGCGGATGATGTTCGACAGCGTGCCGCCGTTCATGTACTCGCAGACCTGCAGCGGCATGCCCGCCGCCTCTTTCGTCCCGAGGTGGCCGAAGTCGTAGATGCGCAGCGTGTTCGGGTGGGTCAGCCGCGATAGCGCGAACGCCTCCTGCACGAAGTGCTCGTAGCTGGTGCGGCCGACGCCGGAGTCGCCGCCGAGGCCGGAGAAGATCTTGATGCAGACCGGGCGCGACAGCCGCTCGTCCGTGCCCTTGAACACGACGCTGTGGCCGCCCGAGCCGATCTGCTCGACGACGCGATAGCGGTCGAGCACCACGTCTCCGACCGTGATTTCCGGAGCCTTCGGCGCCGGCGCCTTGGGCGCGCTGGGCATCGAGCCCATCGTAGCACCGTTCAGAGATGCGTCGTCGAGACCGCCAGCGTGAATGGTGTCGGCGAGGCCGACATGGCGAACACGTGGTCGGCGACGATCAGCGTGGTGTCGCCGGGGACGCCGCCGCCGACCATCGCCCGCGCCGGCTGCGCGGTCTCGTCCGCGAGTGCGCGGAGCGTGTTGTTGACGATCACGACGACGGACGCGGTGACGAGATCCGACGGGATCTCGAGCGTCGCCAGGTTGACGCCGAGGTCCGCCGGCACCGCGTAGAACGCGAGCGTGTCGCCGTCGCTCGTGCCGGTCACCGTGGCCATGCTGCCGGCGACCGGCAGCGGCTCTGCGGGCGGAGCGCCGAGCTCGGTGATCGAGACGTAGTACTCGCCGGATGGCGCCGCCGCCGCCGTGCCCTCGAGCAGGTACTCGTGCAGCGTGCGGGTATCGCCGATCGCGAGCCGGTACGTGCCCGCGTCCGGCAGATACAGCTGGCGCTGCGACGTGTCGCCGGCGAGGTTGATCCCGAAGCGGCGCCAGCTCGCGAGCGGCGCGGCGGCATCGGTGGCGGCCGCGTAGAAGCCGGCGGTGAGCGCGTGCACGCCGTCGGCGGTGACCCGGAGCAGCGCCGGCGCCGCGACGGTTACGACGAACGTGTCGACGTC
>DAIRFU010000133.1:0-6672 GCA_036794935.1 Kofleriaceae bacterium
GCAGGAGGAGCAGCGCAAGCAAGACCAGGAGCGCAAGCGCCAGGATGAAGAGAACCGCAGGAAGGCCGAGGCCGACCAGCGCCGCCAGCAGGAGGAGCAGCGCAAGCTAGACCAGCAGCGCAAGCGCCAGGACGAAGAGAACCGCAGGAAGGCCGAGGCCGACCAGCGTCGCCAGCAGGAGGAGCAGCGCCGCCAGGATCAGGAGCGCAAGCGCCAGGAGGAGGCGAATCGCCAGAAGGCCGAGGCCGACCAGCGCCGCCAGCAGGACGAGCAGCGCCGCCAGGACCAGGAGCGCAAGCGCCAGGAGGAGGCGAACCGCAAGAAGGCCGAGGCCGACCAGCGTCGCCAGCAGGACGAGCAGCGCAAGCAGGACGAGGAGAAACGCAAGGGCGGCGGCAACGGCAAGGGCCGCGACAAGAAGTAAGCGATCCAGAATGCTCGCGTGACGGCCTGCCCCCTTCGGCGGGCCGTTTCGCGTTTCGGGCAATGGCTCGACGCAACCCCGCCGCTCGCTCGTTCAACGACGTGCTGCGCGCGTTGGCACGAATGCGACACGATGCCGCCCCTCACGCTCCTGCGAGCCGTTCGCGCGCTGGTGCTCGACGCAGGCACCGCCGCTCACCCGTTCAAGGGGTGGTTCACGTTCGCCGCGTAGGTGCCGGCGTCGCGCAGGCCGCGGTCGTTGACGTCACGCCCGCATGTACCGCCCGCAGGCTCCACGCCCGCATGCATCGCGTCCGCGAGTACTCGCCCGTCGGTAGCGAGCGTCGACACCGTCGCGTACGTACACCGCGTGGCACGACGCGTGTAGCCAACCGCGTCATGCGGATCATCGCTCTCGTGATCGCGTTCCTGGTCTCGGGTTGTGCGCACGCGCTGTCGGGCGGCGCAGCCACGGACCGCGGCTTTGAGTGTGCGGAGCTCGACGCTTGCTTCGCTGGCAGCGGAGAGGCGGACGGGATCGTCAGCATTGCGGTCGCCAGCGCCATCGTCGGGGCGCTCGCGGTGGCGACGTACCGTCACCTGGCTCACCGATGAGGGCGGGAGCTGGAGTGTGGTCGCGGCGCGCGCTACGGCAGCTTGATGGGCGCGACCGGCGGCTCCGTCGGCGCAGCCTTGTGGTCGACCTTCAGCGAGCCGGTCTGCGACGACCACATCAGGTAGCCAACCGCGACGAGCGCGAGGATCGCGACGATCAGGATCGCGTTGAACGGCACCCGATCCCCGAGCGTCTTGCGCGCGAAGAACCGGCCGGCCGACCGCTTGTGGATCGTATCGGTGACCTCGTTGGTGAACGATGCCGGCGCGCGCGCCTTCTGGAGCCCCGAGAGGTGATTGCGGGTCTCGACCATCTCGGCGTGCGTGTCGCGCCACGCCGCGTCCGTCTCGATCTTCTTGGCGACCTCGTCGCGCTCCGCGGCGGGCAGCAGCCCGTCGAGGTAGTCGGAGACCTTCGCCACGATCGCGTCGTCGATATCGCTGTCGTCGTCTTCACTCATGGTGCTCACCTACGTGGCGCTGGAGTCGCTTGCGCAGCACGAGCCGCGCGCGGTGCAGGCGAGACTTCACCGTGCCATCAGGCAGCCCGGTGATCTCGCAGATCTCCTCGATCGACAGATCCTCGACGTCGCGTAACACGACGACGATGCGTTGATCGTCGTCCAGGTTCGCGATCGCCTCCTGCATGAGCTTTTCCATCTGCGCGCTCGCGAGCTGCTTGTCGGGCGCCGAGGGGAGCGGCCCGCCGATCGAACCATTGACGCCGTTGCCGTGCGTGCGCTCGTCGAGCTCGTCGCGGTCCCGATCGTGGCGACGCGCGAGGTACTTGATCCGGTTCTTGCAGTGGTTCACCGCGATCCGATACAGCCAGGTCGAGAACTTCGATTCCTCGCGGAAGTGGTCGATGGTCTTGAAGACCGCGATGAAGACTTCCTGCGCGACATCCTCGGCCTCCGCCCGGTTACCGAGCATCCGGTACGTGATGTTGTAGACCCGGTCCCGATGGGCCTCGACCAGCTCCCTGAACGCTCGCTCGTCGCGATCGCGGAGCCGGCGCAACAGCGACCGCTCGGGCTCAGACATGGACCAATGCCAGCATAACCGTGTGAATCCCTGGACACCCGAGGGGTGACTCGGGTTTCGCTCCCGGGCCGCCAACCCCGCCCATGCTTTCCATATGGCTTTTCGCCCAAAGGGGCTGTAACTTGCGAATTGCCACGGTTCGTCGGTCTGCAGGCTGGTCGCATGTTCGCGTTTGGCTAGATCCCGGTGCTCAGTGGGCTACAAGGTCTGAAACCCGCTTCCGAGCACAAACAGGGCCCCTCGTGGGGCGGGTCTAGCTACTCATAGGGCCAGTTCGAGCAAGCTGATGAACACTCGTCTGTACGTTGGAAATCTTTCGTTCAACACGACCGCCGACGGCGTCCGCACTGCCTTCCAGCAGTTCGGCAACGTCAGTGATGTCCACCTGGTGACGGATCGCGAGACCGGCCGTTCGCGCGGCTTCGCGTTCGTCACGATGGGCACCACCGAGGAGGCGGCCAAGGCGATCGAAGGCATGGATGGCAAGACCCTCGACGGTCGCCCTCTGCGCGTCAATGAGGCCGAGCAGCGCCAGGCGCGCGGCGGCGGCGGCGGCGGCGGTGGCTACCGCGGCGGCGGCGGCGGCGGCGGCTATCGCGGCGGTGGCGGCGAGGGCGGCGGCGGCGGTGGCGACTGGGGTGGCGGTGGCGGCGGCGGTGGCGACGACCGCGGCGGTGGCCGTGGCCGTGGCCGTGGCCGCGGCGGGGATCGCTGGTAGTCGGCGTTTTGCTCGGACGGCCGGTGTGCGCTGCGAGCGCCGCCGGCCTCGTCATTTTCGGAGCAGGGCTTGCACTCCCCTGCCTACAAGATGTGGCTACAGCTACAGAGGATCTGGGCCGGCATCAGGCGCGCGCTCAGTCGGCGACATCGATCGCCGGAGCGCGCAGCCGAGGCCCGAAAAACCGCATACTCGCGATGAACAGCGTGTCGTCGTTGCCGCTGATCGCGTGGCGGGCCGCGACGTCGACCGCGACCTTCATGGTCGCGTAGCCGATGCCGCCGGACAGATAGGTCGCGCCGAGGCCGTTGTCGCGTAGCGCGCCGGCGCGCAGCGGAAACCCGCTCTGGCCGTTGCTGGGCCGCAAGAACAGCTCGGCCCCGCCGCCGTAGCGCGCCGAGTGATCGTCGCCGTCGAGCTTCCAGCGGGCATCGAAGCTGAATGCGAGCGATGGTACCGGCCTCGCCAGCACGCCGCCGCCGACGGCGCGCGGGAACTCGGGCGAGTCGGCGCCCCACAGGTTGTACCCCGCGGCGCCGATGTTCACGAGATCGGAGATCCGCACCGTCGTGCCGATGTCCCAGTTGAAGCCGCTCGCCTTCTCCTCGGACATGACATCGGAGTCGAAGTTGAAGTACTTCACCGACGAGCCGAGGAACACGCGCGGCGACACGGGATACGCCAGCGACATGCCTGCCATGTGCGTGCGGCGCGACTGCGTCATGCCGCCGAGCTCGGGGCTCGAGCCGGTGTAGCTGTAGTAGAAGCAGCCTGGCGTCGCCGCCGTCGAGTCGCACGCCGAGACGCCGACCATCGAGGCGTCGTCGGAGAGCCGATACCCGTAGCCGCCCTCGAACACGAGCTCGCGGTTGAGCGGCAGTCCCGCGGGGTTGAGGCCGATCGCGGAGGCGCCGGTGGCGGCCCCGCGCATCGCCTCGCCGACCGCGATCTCCCGCGGCCCGAGCGTATCGACCAGCGCATCGCCCTCGGCATACGCGCTGCCGATCAGCGACATGACCATGATGAGGGATGTCCGGATCAACCGCATGCCTCCGAGTGTTGGCTCGGTTCGCGCCGATGCGCAAGAAACCGTGGCATAGGCACTGCACATATCGGGCTGCATGAAGGACACCATCAACGCCCTAGAATTGCTCACGGAACAGCACGACGAGGTCGAGGGCCTGTTCTCGCACATCGAGGACTCGGATGACCCGGACGAGAAGGCGGAGCTGTTCCGCCAGCTCGCGGACAAGCTCGCCGCACACTCCACGATGGAGGAGAAGATCTTCTACCCGAGCGTACTGACCGAGCAGACCTCGAGCCAGTTGCTCGAGGCGACCGAGGAGCACCTCGCGATGAAGCGCGTGCTCGCCGATCTCCTCGACCTCGACGTCGAAGACGAGCGGTTCGACGCCAAGCTGTCCGTGCTCAAGGAAGAGGTCCGCCACCACGCGCGCGACGAGGAGGAGGGCAAGCTGTTCCCGATCCTGCGGCGCCAGCTCAGCGGCGATACGCTCGCGGGCCTCGGCAACGAGTGCCTCGCATTCTTCGAATCGCTGATCGAGCGCGAGCCGCGGATGAACGTGCCGAGCGAGACGCGCGAGGCGGCTCCGCTCGAGATGAGCTTCTGATCGCTGCGCGCCGGCGCACGGCGAGCACACGACATGGTGCCGCGACCGGGCGAACCGCGCACCACGGCGAAAGATTCCGTGTGCGCGCTCACCCGTGCAGGTGTGGCGGCGCGGCATGTCGCGTGCACCGCCGCAGCGCACGATGGAGAAGAATCGAGACATCCGGAGTCAGATCGCCGGAACGAACATCCCGCGCTGGGAGCGGATCGCGAGCGTCCTTCTCGGTAGTGGTCTCGCGGGTGCGGGCATCGCGCGGATCGCGGGCGTGCGGGCGAAGGAGCGCGGCCTCGTCGGCGGCGCGCTGCTCGGCGTGCTCGGCGTCGTGCTGGTCGGCCGCGGCCTCGCGGGCAAGAGCGGCCTCTATCGGATGCGATCGATCCGCAAGGGCATCCACGTTCACCGCGCGATCACGATCCAGTGCACGCCGCAGGAGATCTACGAGCTCTGGCGTGACCTGCGCAACCTGCCGCGGTTCATGGAGCACGTGAAGAGCATCGAGGTGGAGAGCGATCGCGTGTCGCGCTGGCGCGTCGAGGAGGGCCCGAAGACGCTCGAGTGGCGTGCCGAGATCACCGAGGACACGCCGGGCCGGCGCCTGCGCTGGCGGTCGCTGCCCGGCGGCGACATCGATCACGAGGGCGTGCTCGACGTCTACGAGGCACCCGGCGGCCGCGGCAGCGTCGTCGAGGTTCGCATGCACTACCGGCCGCCCGGCGGGCTCGTCGTCATGGGCATGCTGAGCGGCGTGCTCGGCAAGCTCCCCGGCCTGCAGCTCGCCGAGGAGCTCGCGCGGCTGCGCATGCTGATCGAGACGGGCGAGCTCGCGACCGGCGCGCGCAATCCCGGCGAGCTCGAGGCGAACGAGAAGATCTACGCCGCGATGGAGGTGTGAGATGAAGGCGATCACCTGGCAAGGCAAGCAAGACGTCAGGCTGATGGACGTGCCGGATCCGGCCGTCGTCAACCCGCACGACGCGATCGTGAAGGTCACCTCGACCGCGATCTGCGGCTCCGACCTTCACCTCTACAACGGCTTCGTACCGGGCATGAAGGCCGGCGACGTCATCGGCCACGAGTTCATGGGCGAGATCATCTCGACCGGGCCGGCGTGCGAGCGCGTCAAGGTCGGCGACCGCGTGGTCGTGATGTGCAGCATCGCGTGCGGCCGCTGCTGGTTCTGCAAGAAGCAGGAGTACCCGGCCTGCGACAACACGAACCCGAGTGCGAGCAGCGTCGCGGTCGAGGTCGCGTACGGCCACGCCGGCGCGGCCTTGTTCGGCTACTCGCACATGTACGGCGGCTACGCCGGCGGCCAGGCCGAGTACGTGCGCGTGCCGTTCGCCGACGTCGGCTGCCTGGCGGTACCGCCCGAGCTCTCCGACGAGCAGGCACTGTTCCTCGGCGACATCTTCCCGACCGGCTACATGGCGGCCGAGAACTGCGGGATCGAGCCGGGCGACACGATCGCGGTGTTCGGTGCAGGCCCGGTCGGTCAATTCGCGATGCGCAGCGCGCAGCTGCTCGGCGCCGAGCGCGTGATCGCGATCGACTCGGTGCCGGAGCGGCTCAAGCTCGCCGCGGAGTCCGGAGCGATCGTGCTCGACGAGACCCACGGCAACGTCATGCGCCGGCTCGACGATCTGACCGGCGGCCGCGGCCCCGACGCGTGCATCGACGCGGTCGGGCTGGAGGCGCACGGCAAGGGCGTGCAGAACGCGTACGACCGCGTCAAGCAGGCGCTGCGCCTGGAGACGGAGCGGCCGATCGCGCTGCGCAACGCGATCATGGCAGTGCGCAAGGGCGGCACCGTCTCGATCCCGGGCGTCTACGGCGGCTTCATCGACAAGTTCCCGATGGGGGCGGCGTTCGGCAAGGGCCTCACGTTGAAGATGGGCCAGACGAAGTTTCACAAGTACGCGCCCGAGCTGCTCTCCCGCGTCCAGGCGCGACAGATCGATCCGTCGTTCGTGATCACGCATCGCGTGCCGCTCTCCGACGTGCCCCGCGCGTACCGGATGTTCAACAACAAGGAGGAGGGCTGCATCAAGGTGGTGGCGACGATCGCGTAGGCGCCGGGTGGTACGCGCGCTGCATCGATCGGCCGCCATGTTATCGAGCTCGCACCTCCTGGCTCGCTTCCGGCGCGTGCGCGAGCGCTCGCTGAGCGTATGCGCTCCGCTGAGCGCGGAGGACGCGCAGGTGCAGTCGATGCCCGACGTGAGCCCCGCGAAGTGGCACCTC
>DAIRFU010000133.1:6682-12893 GCA_036794935.1 Kofleriaceae bacterium
AACCCGGCGCGACCCGCTGACAACGGACGCCCCGACGCTCGCCGAGCGCTTTCGCGCTACTCGCCAGCTGACTCTCGATCTCGCGGCGCCGCTGTCGGATGCGGATGCGACGATCCAGCCGTTCCCCGAAGCCTCGCCCGCCAAGTGGCACCTCGCGCATACCACCTGGTTCTTCGAGACGTTCGTGCTCGCGTCCGCGGGCGACAAGCCCTACGACACCGCCTACGAGCGGCTGTTCAACAGCTACTACGAGACCGTCGGGGCCCACATCGATCGCGGACACCGCGGCCTCCTGTCGCGGCCGGCGCTCGAGGAGGTGCGCGCATACCGCGAGGATGTCGACGCGCGGCTCGAGAGCCTGCTCGCCGCCGGGCGTCTCGACGACGCCGCGCGCGATCGAGTCGAGCTCGGGTTACACCACGAGCAGCAACACCAGGAGCTGATGCTCACCGACGCGAAGCACGTGCTCGGGATGCAGCCGCTGCGCCCCGCCTATCGCACCGATCTCGCGCGGCCGGCGGGCGGGAGCGTGCAGCCGACCGGCTGGGTGGAGCTCGCCGGCGGGCTCGTCGAGATCGGGATCGACGGCACCGGCATCGTCGACGGCGATCGGTTCTCGTATGACTGCGAGCGCCCGCGGCACCGGGTCCTGCTCGCGCCGTATCGGCTGGCCACGCGGCCACTCTGCAATGCCGAGGTGCTCGCGTTCATCGCCGACGGCGGCTATCGCGAGTCGCGCCTGTGGCTCTCCGACGGATGGGCACTCGCGCGGCGCGAGGACTGGCAGGCGCCGCTGTACTGGGAGCAAGCCGACGGGCACTGGCTCCACTACACGCTCGGTGGCGTGCGCGAGATCGATCCGGCCGAGACCGCGTGTCACCTCGGCTACTACGAGGCCGACGCGATCGCGCGCTGGGCCGGCGCACGCCTGCCGACCGAGGCCGAGTGGGAGCATGCGGCGACGAGCGTGGCCGTCGCCGGCAACTTCGCCGACGACGATTGCCTGCACCCGTGCGCCGCGCGCGGCGGCGACTTGCAGCAGCTATACGGCGATGTCTGGGAGTGGACGGGCAGCGCGTTCGCGCCCTACCCCGGGTTCCGGCCGCTCGGCGGTGCGCTCGGCGAGTACAACGGCAAGTTCATGGCGAATCAGCTCGTGCTGCGCGGCGGCTCGTGTCTGACCCCGCGCGAGCACGTGCGCGCGAGCTACCGCAACTTCTTTCCGCCGTCCGCGCGCTGGCAGATGACCGGAGCGCGGCTGGCACAGGACGGAGAGTGTCGATGACCGTCGTCGCCCCCGCCCCGATCCCGGACGTCGACGATGTCCTCGCCGGCCTGCGAGGTCAGCCGAAGCGGCTACCGTGCCGCCTGCTCTACGACGAGCGCGGCGCCGAGCTGTTCGATCGCATCACCTGCCTCGACGAGTACTACCCGACGCGCGTCGAGCTGCGCCTGCTCGACGCCTGCCTGCCCAGCATCGCGGCCGAGGTCGGCGTCGCCGCACGCGTGATCGAGCCGGGCAGCGGCGCCGGGATCAAGACTCGCCGCCTGTTGCGCGCGCTCGATCAGCCGGCGAGCTACATCGCGATCGATGTCGCGCGCGAGGCCCTCGAGCGCGCCGCGACGTCGCTGCGCATCGAGCACCCGGCACTCGACGTCCACGCGATCGCCGCTGACTTCACGCAGCCGTTCGCGCTGCCGCCGCCACGCCGGCCGATCGGCCGCACGCTCGTGTTCTTCCCGGGCTCGACGATCGGCAACTTCGAGCCACGCGAGGCGATCGCGTTTCTCGCCGGGCTCCGCCGCGCCGCCGGTACCAACAGCCGGCTCGTGCTCGGCGCCGATGGGACGCGTGACCGCGGCGTCCTCGAGCGCGCGTACGACGACGCCGAAGGCGTGACCGCCGAATTCGACACGAACGTGCTCGCGCACCTCAACCGCACGCGCGGCACCGACTTCGAGCTCGCCGCGTTCGAGCACCGCGCGATCTGGAACGAGCACCACTCGCGGATCGAGATGCGTCTCGTCGCGACACACGGCCAGCGCGTCCACCTCGACGGCCACGTGATCGAGCTCGCGGCCGGCGAGCCGATCATCACCGAGTACTCGTACAAGCACGACCTGCCCGCGCTGCGCGCGATGCTGCTCGCCGCCGGCTGGCAGGTGCGCGAGGTGTTCACGGGCCAAGAGCAGCCGATGCGGCTGTGGCTATGCGAGCCCCGCGGAGGGTAGAGTCGCGCATGGCCAAGTCAGACTCGCCGCTCGTGCAGGCCGCCACCGTGTTCGACGAGGAGCTCGCGATCTACGCGCGCCTCGGCGAGCTGTTCCTCAAGACGCCGCTGAACACGCTCAAGCACCTCGAGCGTGCGAACCAGACGATCGGGGAGATCGCGGACTGCGAGCAGCGGCTGTCCGCCGCCGGCAAGCGCCTGATCGAGGCGCTGACCGCCGCGCGCCAGCAGCAGGAGAACCTGTCGGAGAGCGTCGTCGGATACGCACCGACGGTGCAGGCGCGCAACCTCAAGCTGCGAGAGCTGATGGCTGCCATGGGCGAGCTCGCCTCCGACGTGCAGGCTGTCAACGCGATCGTGCTGCAGCGCAACGGCGAGCCGGCGCAGGGCCCCCAGCCGGATCCCGGCGAGGTCTCGACCAAGGTGCTCGCGCTGTCGGAGCGCGCCGATCAGCTCGCGGCCACCTGCCGGGAGGCCGACTTCGCGGAGCTCGGCGAGCAGGCGCACTCGCTGCACCAGCGCCTGAAGGCGATCGGCACCAAGCTGCAGAAGGCCGCCGGCAACTGAGCTCAGCCGCCGCCGAGCGTGTCGCAGAACTGCTTGAGGGGCTCGCGGCGCTCGGGCGGCACGTACTCGAGGTTGAGCTGGCGATCGGTGACCTCGAAGAACGCGCGATCGGCCGCGAGTAGCTCGACCGCGGCGCGCTCGATGTTCGTGCCGTCGACGTCGCGCAGGTTCTTGCGCACGAGCTCCGCCTCGGCATTGAGCCGGTTCTCGACGAAGAACCCGCCGAGGATCAGCTTCGCCTTGACCGCCATCGAGTGCAGGTCGTTCCCGGTGCGGTGCGGCAGCGACAGCATCGTCTTCAGCAGATCGGATGCTGCCGACGACGCCCGCTCGTACGCGCGTCGCGTGACGTAGCCGAGGTCGAACAGCGCGAGCTGCGGCGCGAACAGCATGCCGTACATCCGCGACATCGATGCGTAGTACGCGAAGTGCCTGCCGATCTCGCGCAGCAGCTCGGGGTGATCGACGAGATCGCGGCCGAGCCGGCGGTACTGATGGAACACGTCGTAGACCGCGCGCAGGTTGCGGACCTTGATCGCCTCGCGCAGGTAGTTGTTGAAGAACCGGATCGCGAGGCGCAGGGCCTCCTCGTCGTGGTGATCGTCGGCGCGGCACGCGATCACGCGCGTCGCATCGGAGAACGTCGATACCGTGTCGTTCGCGCCGTGCAGCGCGCGCAAGAAGCCGTGCTCGATCTGCTGCAGGCACTTCATCTCGAACCAGGTCCGGTTCTCGGTCAGCATCTCGAGCGCCTCGTCGGAGAGCCCGACGAAGTCGGCGCGGTCGACCTTGAACCACTCCTTCGGCATCCGCGACTTGTGCTTGTCGTACTCGTCGAGCATCAGCTTGATCGCCCACGTGCCCTCGGCGGCGACGTCGCGGTCGTTGCGATCGAGCGACTTGATGATGATCGTGCCGAGCTGGCTGATCCGCGTCGACACCTCGGGCTGCGCCTCGTACGCGTCGAGGTCGCGCTCGGCGACCCGCGCGACGATCTGCATCGTGTTCTCGCGCAGGCGGATGACCAGCCGCGACGGATCGACGAACCGCACCACGTAGAAGAAGTACGGCAGCAAGATCGCCCAGCCGAGGATCGCGAGGAAGATCGCGACCGAGATCGCCCACACCGGCGCGAACTGCGGGCCGATCATGTACTCGACCCACAGCACGTGCGCCGCGCCGAACGCCATGAACGACAGCACCCACCGGTTGATGCGGTCCTTCAAGAACATCTCGATCAGCTTCGGCGTGTGCATGTTCGCCGTCAGCGGGATCGCGAGACCGATGGTCGCGAGCAGCATCGCGAGCACGTTGTTGTACGCGCGCGCCATCGGACTCATCATGTCGACGAGCTTGGCGTTGTTCACGCCCGACCAGCTGGGCACGCCCCACAGCGGGTAGCCTGCGCGATGCCACTCGGCGAAGAACTCGACGGCGAACAGCGACGCAAACGCTATGAATGCGATCACGAACGACCGCACGAACAGCTTGCGCATGGGGGGCTAGGGTACCCCGAAGCGCCGCGGAACCCTAACCGGCGTCATCCTGCTGGAGGAACGCGAAGTAGCGCTCGGGCAGATCGTCGAACTCGAGCGCGCCGCCGCAGTTGGGGCACTTGAACACGGGCGGCTCGAGGTTCGACGCGAGGATCGCGGCCGACTGCAGCAGCCGCTCCTCCTGGTGGTCGCAGGCGATGCAGTGGAACGGCGCGAAGAAGGACGTCACCGTCCCGCGACCGATCACGTCGCGCACCATCGACGCCTGGAGCACGAACGGCATCGAGCACGCGTGAAACTCGTAGCCCTGGATTCGCGCCTGGCGCAGGAACTCGCACCACGCACGGACGCCGAGCGAGTTCATGTACGTGACCTGCGCCATGTCGAACACGATGCGGCCGACCATCGCGGGCAACAGCTCGTCGAAGCGGGTCGCCTCGGTGAAGTCCCCGCGCAGCACGACGCGCGTGCGCTCGCCGTCCTTGACGACCTGCCACTGCGTGAGCTTGGCGAGCAGCGTCTTCGCCTTGACGTCGAGCTCGTTGAACGCGACGCCGACGACGGTCTTCGCGTCGCGCGGCTGTGCCCACACCGCGGTGCCGCGAATATCGATCCGCTCCTCGCCGTCGGGCGTGATCGTGACGCCGACGGCCTGGCTCTCGTTGACCGGCTGGGTGACGACGACGCGCACGCCGTCGAGCGAGAGGTTCGACACGGTCGCGTCGACCTGCTTGCCGGCGAGCTGGACGGTGACGGCGAACGCCTCGGTGCCGGGTCGCGGCTCGCCGAGCTGGATCGCGATGACGTCGTGCAGCTCGTCGGCGGTCATCGGCGCGATCAAGAGCTCGTCGCAGCCGCTCGCCGCGACCTCGCGCATCTGATCGCCGGACAGCCGCCTGCCGGCGACGAGGATCACCCGCGTGCCCGGGTTGTGAGCCTTGCACTGCCTCGCGATCGCGTAGCCCTCGCTCTCGGCGTCGACGACGACCAGCGGCGGCTCCTGCTCGGCAAACAGTGTTCTCGCCTCGTCCGCGCTGTGCGCGACGAGCAGCTGCAGGTCGAGCCGGTGGAATGGCGGCGCCGTGAAGTGCCGCAACAGCTCGCTATTATTCGAGACCAGGACCTTGGGCACTGGAGATCAAGGAGCCTACTACAGGACCGCGCGGAGGATGACGATCAGGGCGATCAGCACGACAAAAGCACCGCCGATCGTGGCGACGCCGCGCACCAGCGTGCCGCGGTCGTAGGCCTCCCGCTCGGCGGTCAGCTTCTCGATCTCGGTCGTCCGGGCCGTGATGGCCCCCCGGATGCGATCGATGCGCTGGTACAGCTCCGAGAACTGCGAATCCTCGATCCGGTTCAGGTTGACCAGGGTCCCCAGGGTGACCAGCCGGCGCTGGATCTCGGCCTCGGCGAGCCCGACCTCGCGGGCCTTGCGCTTCTGCTCGGCATCGAGCTCGGCGAGCCGGTGGGTGTGGCCCTCGCGGGCGTCGCTGAGGCTGCGCTTGGCGGCGTCGAGCTCGGCCTTCGCGGCGTCGAGCCTCGCGGTGGTCTCGCTGATCGGCCGCTCGAGCGATGCGAGCCGGCGATCGATCTCCTGCTTGTCGGGCTCGATCGCGGCCGCCTCCTTGCGGTGGCCCTCCGCGGCGCGGCGCAGCTCCTGGCGCTGATCACCGAGCGGCGCGGCACCGGCCTGACGCTCGTGATCGTCGGCGTTCTTGAGGTACGCCTTCTGGCGGCGGTCGAGCTCCTTGCGCTTGTCGCGGAGGCTGCGCCGCTGCGCCTCGAGGTGCGTCAGCTCGCGCTGGGCCTCCTCGACCATGCGCTCGGCCTCGACGAGCTTCTCGATGCGCTCGCGCTCGACGTCGACGAACTTCGAGTTCTCCTCGGCCCTGCGGCCCTCGACCTCGCCGGACT
>DAIRFU010000723.1:0-3567 GCA_036794935.1 Kofleriaceae bacterium
GGTCCTCGATCGCGCGCCGCGCGTCATCGATCGCGGTGCTGTCGATGGCGGTGCCGTCGGCGTTCGTCGGCGCGCGGGGGGCGCGCGGCCGCATCTCGTCGTAGCGCGTGGTGTTCGCGCCCCGGCCGGCGAGCAGGCTGCGCGCGCGGTCGAGGTGGCGCCAGATCTCCGGGTAGCTCGCGTGGACGTCGGTGATGGTCTGCCAGCGCTCGCGATGCGACAGCGCCTCCGGGTTGCGGATCGTCGTCGCCGCGCGGGCGCACTCGTCGACCAGCGCCTCGCCGATGAGGATCGCGCCGACCGCGCGGTCCCGTTCATCGAGGGCATTCGCCGAGTCGCGATACATCACGATCAGTGTTTCGGATCGCGCCGGAAACGGCAAGGCGGAATCTGCGGCCGGCCCCCTCGCCGCCGCTGACAGCGCGGGTAACTGCCGCAAACCTCACAGGCGCAGCGAGTGGCAGGCGCCGATCAGGCAACCGATCGCGACGTCGACGGCCGTGATCGCGGCGGCGGTGCCGAGGCTCGCGCCCAGCGTGAAGTCCTCGATCTGCGACGCGGTGACCGTCGTGACCACCAGGTCGGCGGCTACCGCACCCGCGAGCATCGGCAGCGAGACCCGGTCTCGCTTCCACACGCCGGCTCCGGTCACGCAGCCCGAGAGGGCGAGGATCGTCGCGAGGGCCACGGCGCGCTGCATGGCCGTGAGTGTAACGCGGCCGGCTCGCGCGCTACTCGTCGGGCGTCTGCTTGTCCTTCTTCTGGTCGAGCTCCTGGGTGGGCGTCGGCCCCTCGTCGTGCGCGCGATTGTCCGGGTTCGTCTTCGTCGGCGGAGTGGCCTGGTCGGCGCGGTCCTGCGGGTTGACCGCGCCGTGGTCGGGCTCGTTCGCGGGCGGCGTGGTCGACGCGTCGGGCGGTTGCGGCGGCTGCTGCATCGGCTCGGGCCGCGGCTGCTCGCGCGGCTGCGGCTCCTGGATCGGCTGCGCCGGCGACCGGGTCCGCATCGTCGGTCCGCGGGCGGCGCGGGTGGCGGCGGTGCGGTTGTAGTGCACGTAGCGCTGCGGCCGATCGATGTCGCGGATCGCCTGCGGCACGGCGCGGTACTCGACGCGCGCGTAGCCGCTGCGATAGTCGTCGGAGCGGAACCAGTAGCCATCGCGGTAGAGCCAGTAGTCACCGCTCGAGTAGAAGATCGGTTCGTCGGCATCGGCGATGACCTGCACGCCGGGACCGATCGCGACCAGATCGGGCGAGGTCACGCGCACCTCACCGGCGTACTCGACATCACCCGTGCCCGCACAGCCCGCGAGCGATGCCGCCACGACCAGGGCACAGGCGGAAACGCGAGTCTTCGTCATTTGCATTGCCTCCGCGCAGGGGTGCAGCAGGTCCCGTGCCATGCGGAAAAACTCGTATGCTCTGCCGGATGAGCGAAGTCGAGGACGGCAAGAAGAAGCGCAAGCTGCGCACGCTCTCGGGCGTGAGCGTCGACGAGTTCCGCCATCCACTCGATCAACGCGCGACCGACGCGCTCAAGCAGGTGCCCGGGCTCGACAAGGTGCTCGCGAAGCTGCTCGAGGTCGGCTTCGAGCGGATGTTCTACGTCGACAACATGGCGTCGAACCTGCGCGTCACGCCGAAGATGTTCCCGCGGCTGCACAAGAGCCTGGTGTGGGCGACGAAGATCCTCGACGTCCCCGAGCCCGAGCTGTACGTGACGACGGACCCGCGGCCGAACGCGTGGACCTACGGCCACACGAAGCCGTTCATCACGCTGACCACCGGCCTCATCGACATGATGACGGACGAGGAGGTGTTCTTCGTGATCGGCCACGAGGTCGGTCACATCAAGGGCGGCCACGTGCTCTACGGGACGATGGCGCGCAACATCGCCGCGATCATCGCGTTGCTCGGCGAGGTCACGTTCGGCATCGGCGCGCTGCTCGGCCGCGGGCTCATCTTCGCGTTACTCGAGTGGTTCCGCGCCGCCGAGCTGACGTCGGACCGCGCGGCGCTGCTGTGCGTGCAGGATCTCGAGCCGGCGCGCTCGACGTTCATGAAGCTCGCCGGCGGCACGACGCGGCTCGCCGCCGAGATCGATCGCGAGGAGTTCCTGCGCCAGGTCCGCGAGTACGAGGACATCGATCGCTCGACGCTCGACCGCGCGTACAAGATCCTGCTGACGATCCCGCGCAGCCACCCGTTCGCGATGCAGCGCGCGAAGGAGCTCGAGGTCTGGTTCGAGAGCGGGTACGGCGAGTTGATGGCACGCCATCCGTGAGCCAAACGCCGAGCTGCGGTGGCCTGTTGCTTGCTGTGGATCGGGCCATGCAGGATCCGACCATCGCCAATGACTCGGGCTCGACCCACTCGATCTGGATGACCGAGCACGTTCCGAGCTTCACTGCGGAGATCGCCGAGGACGAGCATCCGGACGTGTGCGTGATCGGCGCAGGGATCGCGGGGCTCAGCGTCGCACTCGCGCTCGTTCGTGACGGTCTCGACGTGCTCGTGCTCGACCAGGGGCCGATCGGCAGCGGGCAGACCGCGCGTACGAGCGCTCACCTCGCATCGGCCCTCGACGATTACTTCCACGTCCTCGAGCGGCGGTTCGGGCGGCGCGGCGCGCGGCTGTGCTACGAGAGCCACGCGGCGGCGATCGATGACATCGAGCGCAACGTGCGGATGCTCGGCATCGACTGCGACTTCCGGCGCGTCGACGGTTTTCTGTGGGCGGGGCGCGACGAGGATCGCGAGCTGCTCGAGAAGGAGCTCGCGGCTGCCCGGCGCGTCGGGCTCGGCGTCGACGAGCTCGCGCGCGCGCCGCTGCCGTTCGATACCGGCCCGTGCCTGCGCTTCTCGAACCAGGCGGAGTTTCATCCGCTGAAGTACCTGCGCGGGCTGGCCGATGCGATCGTCGACGGCGGCGGCCGGATTCGCACCGGCGTGCACGTCACCGAGGTCAAGAGCGGCACGCCGGTCGAGATCGGCCTCGAGGGCGGGCGCACGCTGCGCGCCGGCGCGGTCGTCGACGCGACGCAGATGGCGATCACGAGCCGCTACAACATGCCGCTTCGCGAGGCCGCGTACCGCACGTACGTCGTGACGTTCGACATCCCCGCGGGCGCGCTGCCGCACGGCCTGTACTGGGACACGCTCGAGCCCTATCACTACGTGCGCGTCGCGCCGGCCGACGACGGGCGCGAGCTCTTGATCGTCGGCGGCGAGGATCACCGTGTCGGGCAGGGCGATCCGGAGACGCACTTCCCGCGCCTCGAGGCGTGGGCACGTGCCCACTTCCCCGTGCTCGGGCCGGCCGTCGCCGCGTGGTCGGGGCAGGTGCAGGAGCCGTCGGACGGCATGGCGTACATCGGCCGGCTGCCCGGGCACCCGCACGTCTACGTCGTGACCGGCGACTCGGGCAACGGGCTGACGCACGGCACGGTCGCGGGCTTGCTCCTGCCGGCGCTGATCCAGGAGCGCAAGCATCCGTGGAAGCACGTCTACGCGCCGAGCCGCTCGCGGTTGCGCGGGATCGCCGAGCTCGCGAAGGAGGCGGTGCGCTCG
>DAIRFU010000134.1:0-12855 GCA_036794935.1 Kofleriaceae bacterium
GCTCGTGCCCGCCATCGCCGCGCTGCCGGCGAACCGGCCACTGCTCGCGATCGCGCACGGCGGCGATGTCCACACGCTGCGCCGGCTCCGCCTGCTCGGCCCGACGCTGCGCCTGCTCGGCGCCCGCGGCGCGCGGCTCGCGTTCGTCAGCGACGAGCTGCGCGCGCTCGCGAACGCGCCCGACGCGCTCGTCCAGCCGATGGGCCTCGACCTCGCGCACTTCGCGGCGCTCGGCCGCACACCGACGTCGCCGCCGACGCTGCTCGTCGCGGCGCGGCTCGTCCCGATCAAGGGTGTCGACGTCGCGCTCGCCGCATTCGCCCACCTGCGCACCGACGCGCGCCTCGTGATCGCGGGCGACGGCCCCGAGCGCGCACGGCTCGCGCGCGACGCGCCGGCGAACGTCACGTTCCTCGGCACCGTCGACGCCGCGACGCGCGACCGGCTGCTCCGCGCGGCGTCGCTCGTGGTCGTGCCGTCGCGCGTGCTGGCGAACGGCCGCAGCGAGGGCACGCCGATGATCGCGCTCGAGGCACTCGCCGCCGGCGTGCCGGTCGTCGCGTCGGCCGTCGGTGGACTCGGATCGCTCACCGCCGCGACGCGCGTGCGCGCCGACGATCCGCTCGCGCTCGCCGCCGCGATCGATCGTACGCTCGCATCGCCACCGGCGAGCGACGAGCTGCGCCGCAGCGTCGCCCACCTCGACTGGCGCGACGTCGCACTACGCCTGTTCGAGCATGGCCTACATCGGCGCTGCGCAACCGGCGACTCGAACCGCCGCCGTCCTGCGTAAGCGGGTTCGCAGCGTGGTCGGACCATTGCCGCCGATCCCGGTTGCAACTCGTTGCAATCATGTAGCGATTGCCGACCATTTCGTGCGATCCATAGGGCCTTCATGGCGGCACGCTTGCTGCTAGGTCCGCTGTCGATGTCCGAGGGTGCCCGGTTCGACATCTCCGTCATCTTGCCTTTTGGAGACGACGAAGAGCTCGTCGGAATCGCCGTGCGACGGACCGCCGAGCATCTGCGCGATCTCGGGGTCTCGTTCGAGATCCTCGCGATCGACGAGGACTCGGGCGACAACTCGCACGCGGTGCTCGCGCTGCTTCGCGCCGAGGTTCCCGAGCTGCGCGTCACGCACGCGTCGGGCCGCGGCCGCGGTGTCGACGTCGGCGCCGCTCGCGCCCAGGGCACGCTGCTCGTCGTCTCGACCCCTGATGTGGCGAGCGCGACCCTCGACGGCATCGGCGATGCGTGTCGTCGCTTGCTCGCCGGTGATGGGGACGCCGAGGTCGCCCTCGCCCGCTACACGGTCGCTCACCGCGTGCGCGCTCTCGTCGCGTTCCGCGGCGCGCGACTGCTCGGTGCCGCGATGCACCGCCGGCTCGCGAAGCGCCTGCACGTCCGCAACCTTGCGGTCCGGCTGACCGGCCCGACGGGCGTCGCTGCGAGCTCTGCTGTCGGTCGCTGGCGCGCGTTTGCTGCGCGCGGCAATCGCGTCGCCTAAGTGATGGGCGCGGGCGCGGACCCGCTGCTATCATTCCCGCAGCGTGTACTACGTCGCGTCGCTCCTCTCGCTGGCCTTTCTGATCGTCGTCCACGAAGCGGGGCACTTCTTCGTCGCGCGCTGGTGCCGGATGCGCATCGAGCGCTTCAGCATCGGGTTTGGCCCCGGCATCCTCAAGCGGAGGTCGAAGAAGACCGGCACGGTATTCCAGATCGCGCCGATCCCGTTCGGCGGCTTCGTCGAGATCCGCGGCATGAACATCGCCGAGGACATCGATCCGGAGGACACGTACGCGTACCCCAACCGCCCCGCGTGGCAGCGCTTCCTGACGATCTTCGCCGGTCCGGCGACGAACTACCTGTCCGCGATCGTGCTCGCGTTCGGCCTGTTCACCTGCCACGGCATGAACAGCCCCTGGCGCTGGCACGAGGTCTCCTCGATCCAGCAGGGCTACGACGCGGCCGGCAAGCTGGAGGTCGGCGACCGCATCATCGGCGTCGACGGCGTGCCGCTGCTCGCGCATGGCGAGTACACCGCACCCGACGGTACCCACTACATCGAGGATTCGCTGACCGGCCGGATCAACGCGAAGCACGGCGCGCCGGTCACGCTGACGGTGCTGCGAGACGGCAAGCGCCAGGACGTCACGATCACGCCGAAGCTGGTGTTCCTGCCGCGCGGCACCTGGGAGAGCTGGACGACCCCGACGTACCTGATCGGCATCATGCCGATCCAGCGCGCGGACGTGCTCGACGTCGGCTTGTTCGAGGCGGCCACGAGCGCGTTCGTCTACCCGGTCGAGCAGACGAAGGTCATCGCCGGTGGTCTGTACGACATCATCCGGGGCAAGGAGGAGGCCGATCCGGGCGGTCCCAAGCGGATCTTCGACGAGTTCGCGAAGGCGTGGCAGCTCGGCCCGGTCACCGGCATCCAGCTGCTCATGATGCTGAGCGTGTACCTCGGCATGTTCAACCTGTTCCCGCTACCCGCCCTCGACGGTGGCCGGCTCGTGTTCCTCAGCTACGAGCTCGTCACGCGTCGCCGCGCCAATCCGAAGATCGAGGCGATGGTCCACATGGCCGGCATCATGGTGCTCGGCGTCGTGATGATCCTGGTGACGCTCCACGACTTCCACCTGTTCTCCTGACCACACGCTGCCAGGTTTGCGGAGGCGCTCCGCTGCCGGCGGACGGGCGGCGCGCTAAGGTCGCTCCGTGATCGCCGCCGACCTCCTCGATCGGATTCCGACCGAGCCGGGCGTCTATCTGATGAAGGACGCGCGCGGGGTCGTGGTCTATGTCGGCAAGGCCCAGAACCTGCGGACGCGCGTGCGCCAGTACTTCCGGCCGGGCGGCGACGAGCGGTTCTTCGTCGCGGCGGGCTTCCTCGGCAAGGTCGTCGAGGACATCGAGACGATCGTCGTCGGCTCGTCGAAGGAGGCGCTGCTCCTCGAGAACCACCTGATCAAGAAGCACCAGCCGCGCTTCAACGTCAAGCTGCGCGACGACAAGCAGTACCTCGTGCTGCGGCTCGTCGATCCCAAGGGCGACGGCCCCAAGCGCGACGTGTTCCCGCGCGTCGAGGTCGTCCGCAACATCCGCGACGACGGCGCCAACTACTTCGGCCCGTATCACTCGGCGACCTCGGCACGCGAGACGCTGCGCACGCTCAACCGCCACTTCCAGCTCCGCACGTGCACCGACCACGTGCTCGAGACCCGCGGCCGGCCGTGCTTGCAGTACCAGATCAAGCGCTGCTCCGGCCCGTGCGCGATCGACGTCACGCCGGCCGCCTACGCCGAGCAGGTCGAGGACGTGAAGATGTTCCTGTCCGGCAAGAGCGTCGAGCTGGTGCAGCGGCTGCGCACCCGCATGGAGACGCGGGCCGAGCGCGAGGACTTCGAGGTCGCCGCGGTGCTGCGCGACTCGATCGCCGCCGTCGAGCGCACGCTCGCGAAGCAGCACATCGTCCAGGATGACTTCGTCGATCAGGACGTGTGGGGCCTGTACCGCGAGGCCGACACCGTCGAGGTCGTCGTGCTGTTCGTGCGCGGCGGCAAGCTGGTCGGCCGGCGCGCGTTCCATCAGAAGGATCAGGAGCTGCCCGACGCCGCGGTGATCGCCGAGCACGTCCAGCAGTACTACGCGACCGGCACGTTCATCCCCGACGAGATCGTCGTCGGCGTCGAGCTCGAGGACGGCGCGGTGCTCGTCGACTGGCTGTCGGCGGCGCGCGGCAAGAAGCTCAAGCTGGTCGAGCCGCGGCGCGGGATCCGTGCCCGCCTGGTCGAGCTCGCCGATCGTAACGCGGCCGCGTCGGCGACCTCGCGGCGCAACAAGAGCGACGATGCCGACGCGATGCTGCAGAAGGTCGCCGACCGGCTCGGCCTACCGCGCCCGCCACGCCGCATCGAGTGCTTCGACATCGCGCACATCCAGGGCACCGACACGGTCGCCTCGATGGTGACGTTCGTCGACGGCGTGCCGGCGCGCGGCCTGTATCGCAAGTTCAAGGTGCGCTCGGTCGACAACAACGACTTCGCGGCGATGTACGAGGTGCTGACCCGGCGGTTCAAGCGCACGCTCGGCGACGATCCGGCCTGGGCGCGACCCGACCTGCTCGTGATCGACGGCGGCAAGGGCCAGCTCGGCATGGCCGTCACCGCGCTCAGCGATCTCGGCGTGCCGATCGGCGGCGATGCGGGCGTCGAGGTGATCGGCCTCGCCAAGGAACGCGAGCTCGAGGCGGGCAGCGCGCCGGACCGCATCTATCGCCGCAACATCAAGGACTCGATCCCGCTGCGCGCGAACTCGCCGGAGCTGTTCGTGCTCGCGCGAATTCGCGACGAGGCGCACCGGTTCGCGAACACGTTCCATCGCGACCGCCGCGGCAAGCAGACGCTGCGCTCCGAGCTCGACGAGATCCCCGGCATCGGTACGACGCGGCGCCAGCGCCTGCTCAAGCACTTCGGCAGCGTGCGCGAGATCCGGCAGGCCTCGCTCGAGCAGCTCGCGAAGGCGCCCGGCATGAACAAGAAGGCGGCGCAGCAGGTCGTCGCGTACTTCACCGCGGTGACCGAGGCCGAGGCCGAGCCGGCGGTGGCCGAGCCGGTCAACGCCGAGCCGGCGGTCGAGGCGATCTACGAGGGCGACGAGTCAGACGACGCGCGGCAGCCAGATCCGGAACGTGGTGCCCTGACCGAGCACTGACTCGCCGACGATGCCGCCGCCATGCCGGCGCACGATGCTGTGGATCATCGCGAGGCCCAGACCGGTGCCGCGGCCGGCCGGCTTGGTCGTGAAGAACGGATCGAACACGCGCGCGAGCGTCGCCTCGTCCATCCCGGTGCCGGTATCGGCGACCACGAGCTCGACGTAGTCGCCCTTCGCCGGCAGGTGGTGCGTCGCGGCCTGCGCGCGATCGAACGTGACCTCGCGCGCGAACACGCGCACGCTGCCGCCGGTCGGCATCGCATCGCGCGCGTTGATGAACAGATTGACGAGCACCTGGTGCAGCTCCTCCTGCGAGCCGCGCAGCGCGACCTCGTCGGAGATGTCGACGTGAAACTCGATGCCGGGCACCTGCCGGCGGATCATCGCCACCGTGCGCTGGACGAGGGACGCGAGCGCGATCGCCTCGAACTCGAGCGGCTCGGTGCGGCCAAGCCGGAGCAGCCGGCGCGCGAGCGCGGACGCCGAGGTCGCCGCGGTCATCATCTCGTCGACCATCGCCCGCAGGTCACTGTCGTCGGGCAGCCGGCGCTCGAGCAGGCCGAGGGTGCCGAGGATGATCGCGAGCGCGTTGTTGAAGTCGTGCGCGAGCCCGCCGGCGAGCCCGGCCATCGCCTCGAGGCGCTGCAGCTGGTGCATGCGCTCCTCGAGCTCGTCGTGGTGTGCGAACACGAAGATCGTGCTGCCGATCTGCACCCGATCGCCGACGCGCACGGTCGCCTTGCCCTCGACCATCGTGCCGTTGACGTACGTACCGTTCTGGCTGTCGAGATCCTCGATCGTGAAGTCCTGCCCCGACGAGCTCAGGCGCGCGTGCTGGCGCGAGACGTCCATGCCGCGCAAGGCGACGTCCGCGCGACCGCGACCGATCACGACCGGCATGCGCACGAGGCGAAACGCGCGGCCGAGATCCGAGCCGGCGACGCAGATCAGCCGGACCGCCGACGCGAACTGCGCGGTCGGCTCCTCCATGGCAAAGATCGGGACCACACCGGTCACGTCGGTGGCCCGCTCCTCGTCATCTCCCCGCATGGCACCAGACCCTACCGCGCCGCGCGCGCGTCCTGGGTTAGCGATCGGTGAGCCGTCAGAGACCGCCGAGGCTCGTCGCCCGCGCCCAGTGTGCGAGCAGCTCCTTCTGCCGCGCAGCCGGCAGCCGCTCGACCGCGCGACGCGCACACGCGCGGGACATCAATCGCGCGTAGCGGCGGAAGAATCCCTCGACGCACGCCGGGTCGGCGCGCGACAGCTCGCGCAACAGCCGGCCGACGGCGGCCTGCTCGCCTCGCTCGGGGGACCACACGACGGCCGCGCACAGCGAGACGATCAGCTTCGCGAGCTGGGGCAACGCGGCATCGCCTTGCGCCGCGATCGTGGTGAACGCGACGCACGCGGCACGCCGCTGCCAGGTCGTGCCCGCCAGTCGCCAGCCCGCGAGTGCACGCGCGACCTCGGCGCGGCCGCGCACGCGCTCGAGCAACGTGCCGAGCACGTCGATCGCGAATCGATCGACCGCCGCATCGTCGGCGAGCGCGCCGGTGGCGAACAGCGTCTCGAAGCTGGCGAGGTCGCTCGCGCGCAGCTGATCGACGAGCAGCTCGTGCAGGACGACGATGCCGGCGAGCTTGGCGTCCGCGTGCGGCCGCTCGACGAGCGCGAGCGCGATCCGCTTGCCGACCGCGGCCGGGTGCACGGCGAGCCCGTGGTCGCTCCACCAGCGGATCACGATCGTGCGCAGCGCCGGGCGCCCGCGACGCACGAGCCGGCCGGCCAGGTCCGCGACTGGATCGAGCGCGACGCGAGGCTTGGCGGCCATCCTTCCACCGTGCCTGAACTTGGCTCACGGTGTCTGCGGCGAAAATCTTGGGCCGTTATGTGGTCCCATGTAGGATAAAGTGGTCCTGGAGCTGTCGGAGACCATGTCCAAGAACCGAAAGATTTCACACGCATCGGTAGGCGGGACGGATCGGCGCCGCGAGGTATTTGGCGTCCTCGGGCTGGGAGCGGCGCTGTTCCTGTTCATCGCGATGATCTCGCTGCAGGCCCACACGCTCGTGATGGGCCCGTTCGGACGCTCGATGGCCAGCCTATTTTACGGCTTCGCGGGTGTCTGCGGCTACCTCGTCATCGCGCTGTGCGTGGTCGCCGCGATCCGCACGCTGCTCGATCGCGAGCCGGCGATGCCGGTGACCATCGCCGGCGGCACGCTGCTCGGCATGGTCGCGCTCGCCACGCTCGTCCATCTGGTGGCGGCCGACTATCGCGTGCTCGGCCATGGCCCGGGTGGCGCGGTCGGCGAGCACCTCGCCGAGATCCTGCGCGCGGTGATCAGCACGGCGGGTACGGCGCTGCTCGCGATCATCGGCCTCGTGGTCGCGGTCGTGATCGCGACGCCGCTGCGCATGCGCGACGTGCTGCACGCGATCTGGCACGGCCTGTCGATCGCCGGCGGCGCGCTGCGCACCGCGACGCTCTCGTTCGCGACGTTCTGGGTCGACGTGTTCCGCGCGATCCTGCCCGACAAGGGAGCGGCCGATGATGACGACGAGGACGTCGACGAGGAAGACGTGCTCGAGGCCGCTGACGACGAGCGCGGCGTCGAGCCGCTGATCATCGAGCGCACCGAGAAGTCCGCGATCGAGGTCGTCGAGCTGACGCCGGAGAAGAAGAAGCGCAAGAAGGAGCCGCAGAAGACCGAGCTCGACTTCGCCGTGCCCGGCCCCGCTGCGGACGAGCCGGGCGAGGCAGTTCCCGCCGAGGTCGCCGGCAAGAAGCCGGAGGCCGGCCGGAAGCGCATGGCGAAGGGCACCGAGGCGCCGCCGATCGCCGAGGCGCAGCCCGCGCCGACCGATGTGGCCGGCCCGGTGATCTTCGAGCCGAAGTTCAAGGCGCAGGACAAGGCGGCGATGGCGGCGAAGGAGAAGCAGGCCGACGCAGAGCGCCAGACGTTCATCAAGCTCGGCGACGGCGAGTACCAGCTCCCCTCGATCCAGCTGCTCAACTTCGACGCGAACCAGCAGAACGCGATCGACAAGACCGCGATGCTCGAGCTGTCGGCAAAGCTCACCCAGACGCTCGAGAACTACGGCGTCAAGGGCGATGTCGTCGCGATCCGGCCCGGTCCGGTCGTCACGATGTACGAGTTCGCGCCCGCACCGGGCACGCGCGTCAACAAGATCGTCAACCTCACCGACGACCTCGCGCTCGCGCTCGAGGCGCTGCGCGTGCGCATCGTCGCGCCGATTCCCGGCAAGGCCGCGGTCGGTATCGAGGTGCCGAACCGCACCCGCGAGAAGGTGTTCCTCAAGGAGATCCTCGCCGACGACGTGTTCCGCAAGGGTCGCTTCAAGCTGCCGCTCGCGATCGGCAAGGACATCGAGGGCGCCCCGAGCGTCGTCGACCTCGCGCGCATGCCGCACCTGCTCGTCGCCGGCACGACCGGCTCGGGCAAGTCGGTCGCGGTCAACGCGATGATCTCGAGCCTGCTCTATCACTGCTCGCCTGAAGAGGTGCGCATGATCATGGTCGACCCGAAGATGCTCGAGCTCTCGATCTACGAGGGCGTGCCGCACCTGCTCCTCCCGGTCGTCACCGATCCGAAGAAGGCGAACCTGGCGCTGCGCTGGGCCGTCGAGGAGATGGAGCGCCGCTACGACCTGCTCGCGCAGATGGGCGTGCGCGACATCTCGACGTACAACGAGAAGGTCGTCAAGCAGCTCGCGAAGGTCGAGGCCGACAAGCTGCGCGCCGCGGCCGAGGCCGCTGCCAAGGCGCTCGAGGATGATCTCGAGAAGGTCGTCCAGGCCGAGTCGCCCGAGGCCGCCGACGCGCGCGAGAAGGTCGAGACCGCGCAGCACCAGCACAAGCTGCCGTTCATCGTCGTCGTCATCGACGAGTTCGCCGATCTCATGATGTGCGCGCCCAAGGAGGTCGAGACCTCCGTCGCGCGCATCGCGCAGAAGGCGCGTGCCGCCGGCATCCACCTGATCCTGGCGACGCAGCGCCCGAGCGTCGACGTCATCACCGGCCTCATCAAGGCGAACTTCCCGTCGCGCATCGCGTTCTCGGTGGCGTCGAAGATCGACTCGCGCACGATCCTCGACCAGAACGGCGCCGAGGCGCTGCTCGGTGCCGGCGACATGCTGTTCTCGGATCGCGGCGCGGCGCCGCAGCGCCTGCACGGCTGCTACGTCGACGAGTCCGAGATTCACCGCGTGGTCGAGTTCCTCAAGACGCAGGGCCGGCCGGTCTACAACCTCGACATCGTCAAGCCGCGCGACGAGGACGGCGAAGGCGGCGGCGACTTCGGCGGCGGTGGCGGCGGCGGCAAGTCGGACGACGATATGTACGACAAGGCCGTGTACATCGTGACGACGACGCGCAACGCGTCGATCTCGTGGGTCCAGCGCCAGCTCCGCATCGGCTACAACCGCGCCGCGCGGCTCGTCGAGGAGATGGAGAAGCAAGGCGTCGTCAGCCCGCCCGATCACACGAACAAGCGCGAAGTGCTCGTCGCCACCGCGTAGCGCGCGGTGCGCGGCGCGCGCGGCGTCCGTGGTATCCGACCGGCATGCGCGGAGCGTTTCATTGCGCGGTGTGGGCGAGCGTCGTGATCGCCGGATGCAAGCCGGACGCACCCGCCCGCGCGCCCGCGTCGAGTGGATCGGCGGCCGGTACGCACCGTATCGCGCTGCCGGGCGGCGAGCGCGGCATCGGGTTCGACGACCTGCGGTTCGCCGCGGCGATCGGCAAGGTGGTCGCGCCGGCGGGGGGCACGGGCACGCTCGCGCTGATCGATCCGCGCACCGACGCGGTGACCGCGATCGCCGGCTTCGGCACCGCGGCGGCGACCGGCGGGCACGAGAACGGCACGACCTCGGCCGACGAGGGTGCCGGCTTTCTGTTCGCGATCGATCGCACGAAGCTCGAGGTCGTGGTGATCGCCGAGACGTCGCACGCGATCGTGGGCCGGGCCGCACTCGCCAGCTCGCCCGACTACGTGCGCTGGGTCGAGGCGACGCGCGAGCTCTGGGTGACCGAGCCCGACGCAGATCGCATCGAGGTGTTCGCGCTCGAGGCGACCACGCCGCGGCACGCCGCGTTCATCGCGGTCGCGGGTGGCCCCGAATCGCTGGTCATCGCCGGCACCCGCGCGTTCACCCACCTGTGGCGGGGCAAGACCGTCGCGCTCGATGTCACGACGCGCGCGATCACGGCGACCTGGCCGAACGGTTGCGAGGACTCGCGCGGCATCGCGCTCGATCCCCGGCGCGGCTGGCTGTTCACCGGCTGTGCCGAGGGCAAGGCGACCGTGCTCGACATCCAGACCGGCGCGCTGCTCGGCTCGCTCGACGTCGGCGCCGGCGTCGACGTGATCGACTACAACCCGCGCCTGGCGCACCTCTACGTGCCGAGCGCGAAGACCGCGACGCTGTCGATCGTCGGGGTCGGCGCCGGCGGCACGCTCGCGCTGCTCGGGACAGCGCCGACCTCGCGGGGCGCGCACTGCGTGACCGCGGACGCCACTGACCACGCATGGGTCTGCGACATCCGCGGCGGCGCGCTGCTCGCCATCGCGGATCGCTATCCCGCGAGCGAGTGATGCGCGGCCGGTGGCTCGTCGCGCTCGCGCTCGTGCCCGGAGCGGCGCACGCGTACCGGCCATTCGACGGCACGGTGAGGAGCCCCCCGACTACTCGGTCGCGATGGCGCGCGGGGTCGGGCGCAGGCCGCGCAGCCGGTACAGGCACTCGCGCGCGCGCGTGATCGAGAGGCTCGCGGCCTCGTCGCCCTGCACGTCGGGCATCGGCCGCGCCTCGAGCTGCTCGATCGCGACGAACATCGAGTCGACGCACGCGAGCGTGCGGCACGCGCAGGCCCGGCCGTGCAGCTCGACCGCGATCGCGCGCCAGGTCGCGAGGTCGAAGCGCAGCGGGGTGTCGAGTGGCGGCGGCGCGTCACCGTCGATCGCGAACGTCCAGGCGGGCTCGTCCAGGCGCGGCGGGCACGTCCGGCCGACCGCCTGGCACGCCTCGAGCGAGGCGATGAACCGCCGGCGCACCGCGAGATCGGCGGCCGCGGTCTGCCACGCGTCCAGGTCACCGCGCTCCTCGAGCGCTCGCACGCGCACCACAGCGCTGACCTCGGCGCCGCGCTCGGCGGTGAGCGCCCGCTCGAGGTCGTCGCCGCCGTAACCCGGCCGGAACAGGTCCTCGGCCGCGAGCGCACCCGGCTCGACCGCGATCTGCTCCGCTGGCGGACGCGGTGTGCTCCCGGTCTTGCACCCGGCCAATGCCAGCACCAGCGCCAGCCATCTCATCTAACTAACGTATCCGAGCGGCGGGCGTGCTACCACCATGCAACTGCACGAGACTCATGGTTTCTCATCCATGAATCGCCAGCCCGCTGCCGCGTCCAAACCACGCGGCGCTGGTTTGGCGCCCTTTGGAGCCTGACGCAATGATCGACATCCTCGGAATTCTCACCCGCACGTGGCTCGGCCTCAGCACACCGGCGCCGGCCCAGCACATCATCACCGCGCCGCTCGCCGGCACCCCCGCGGCCGTCGCGGCGGCCACACCGACCGCCTCGACGGTGGTCGACAACGTTCAGAAGTTCTACGCGGGCATCAAGCAGGTCACCGCGCAGTTTCGCCAGACCGTCACGAACACGACGTTCGGCAGGACGCAGAAGAGCGACGGCACGGTGTGGCTCATGAAGCCCGGCAAGATGCGCTGGGACTACGTCGAGAAGAAGCGCGGCAAGACACAGGTCAAGAAGAGCTTCATCTCGAACGGCAAGTACCTCTATGTCGTCGAGCACGACAACAAGCAGGTCGTGAAGAAGAACCTCGAGAACGACCTGATGCCGGTCGCGGTCACGTTCCTCTACGGCACCGGCAACCTGAACGCCGAGTTCAACGCCGAGCTCGACAAGTCCGGCACGTACGGCGGCAAGGGCGACATCGTCCTCAAGCTGACGCCGAAGAAGCCGTCAGTGCAGTACAAGAACCTCTACCTGGTCGTCGCGCCGGATAACTTCCGTGTCAAGCAGTCGGTGATCATCGACTCGTCGAACAACACGAACCAGTTCGAGTTCTTCGCGCCGAACTTCACCAAGCCGGTCAAGGATGCGTGGTTCGAGTTCGACGAGCGCAGCGTGAAGAACTACCGCATCATCGACGCGGACCAGAAGGCGCCCGCCGCGCTGCCCCCGCCGTCGCACTGAGCGAGCGCTCGCGCGCCGGGTCCACTCGCGATACCGTGCGCGCGTGGACTTCGTCGCCGCGAACGGGCTTCGCTTCGCCTACCTGACGGCGGGCGCCGGCCCGCTCGTGCTGCTGCTGCACGGCTTTCCAGATAGCGCGCACACGTGGGACCACCTGCTGCCGGAGCTCGCCGGCGCGGGCTACCGCGCGGTCGCGCCGTTTCTACGCGGCTATCACCCGACCGAGATCCCGACCGACGGCGCCTACGACAGCGACACGCTCGGCCGCGACGTGCTCGCGCTGATCGACGCGCTCGCCGGTGACGGCGGCGACGGTCGGGCGATCGTCGTCGGCCATGACTGGGGCGCGAGCGCGGCGCTCTCCGCCGCGACGCTCGGTCCCGAGCGGATCCGGCTACTCGTCACGCTCGCGATCCCGCACCCGCGCTCGATCAGGCCATCGCCGCGCCTCGCGTGGAAGGTTCGCCACTTCCTCACGCTGCGCGGCAAGCGGGCGGGCGCGCGGCTGCGCGCGAACAACTTCGCGTACGTCGACGAGCTGGTGCGCCGCTGGTCACCGGCATGGCACGACATCCCGGCGGCCGAGACCGCGCACGCCAAGCAGGCACTCGCCGAACCCGGCTGCGCCGAGGCCGCGTGTGCGTACTACGCGGCGGTCGGGCCGCGGCTGCCCGCGTCGCACCGCGTGCCGGTTGGCGTGCCGACGGTCGCGTTCGCCGGCGAGCACGACATGATCTCGACGCGCGCGTTCGAGAAGGCGCGCGGCTGCTTCACCGCGTCCTACGAGGTCGTCCAGGTGCCAGGCGGCCACTTCATGCACCGCGAGCACCCGCGCGACTTCAACGCCGAGCTCCTGCGCGTCCTGCACGACCACCGCTGATCATCACAGCA
>DAIRFU010000724.1:0-3562 GCA_036794935.1 Kofleriaceae bacterium
CGGGCTCTTAAAGGGACGGCTCGGCCGGATCGCGGTCGACGTGTTCATGCTCGGGCATCCGCAGTACGAGGACATGGCAAAGCGGGTGCAACGGCTCGACGGCGATGGCTTGAAGCTGTCCGTCATCTCGGCCGAGGACCTCGCGATCCACAAGCTCGTATTTGGCCGCCCCAAGGATGTGGCCGATCTCGAACGGCTGCTCGCGGTACGGCGAGAGCTCGACGTCGGCTATGTGCGATCGTGGCTCGAACGCATGGTACCCGCCGGCGATCGCCGGCTCGCGATTCTCGCCGATCTCGAACGCCGGTTCGCCAGCACGCCTTGATGGTCTACTGGGCCGGCAGCGTGATCACTTGGTTGATCACCTTGCCCTGCGGGTCGACCTGCTTGCGGTCGGCAACCACGATCAGGAGCTCGCCCTGCGCCCGCGACGCGCCGGTGTGGTTGCCGACCCACTCGAGGCCCTTGTCCTCGGCGAGCTTCGCCTCCTTCGCCGACTTGAACGTGCAGACGAGCACGTCGAGCTTGTTCACGGTACCGCTCGCGCAATCGGAGCCGACGTCCGTCTTGGCCGCCGTCAACGCCGATGGCTCGAGGCCGCCCTTCTTCCACGCGGCGACCACGCCATCGCGTGACGTCGCGCCCTTCTCCTTGCTGCACGCGGCGAGCGCGGCGAGCGCGATCAGAACCCAGGTCCGCATCGGTGCCTTTCTAGTGCTTGCGCTTGAGCTTCTTGTGCTTGAACTTGCCGTGGCCGCGGCGGCGGTCGTGGACGATCACGGCCGGGCCTCCGACCTGGACGCCGAGCGAGACCGTCGGCATCGGGATGTGCACCGAGACGCCGGCCGACACGCCGACCCCGCCGACGACGCCGACCTCGCCGCGACGATGGCCGACGGCGCGGCCGCGCGGGCCATCGACGACGACCGCCGGGGTCTCGACCACGAAGCCGGGGCGCACCATGATCCAGCCGCTCGGCGGCTCGACCTCGATGACCGGGCGCGTGTAGACGAGCGGTGTGTAGACCGCGTTGATACCGATGTACGCCGGGCGCGCGTCGACGTACGCGGGCGCCGGCGTGCCGACGTAGAAGTACGCGTCGCCGACGACCTCGAAGTCGGGCCCCTCGGGCTCGAAGTAGTGATAGTGCGGGCCGGTGATGTAGCAGTACTGCGGTGGCGCATCGGCGACGCCCGCGATCACGTTGACCTGGATCGGGTGGTGGCCCTTGTACGCGTACTTCGGGCCGTCCCAGCCGTAGGCGACCGGGTCGCCGACGAACACGTGGTTGTCCGCCACCACCCGGTACTCGAGCTTGTTCGCCGGGTACACGTGGACGTGCGGGAACTCGATATGGCAGATGCCGCCACCCTCGGCCTTGGCAACCGGATGGATGCCCGCGTAGCGGACCTGCTTGCCGTATTTCTTGGCAGACGCCGGTGTCGCGAACGGCATCGCAACCACGCAGGCGAGAACGAGAATCCAGCGGAGCTTCATGGTGCCTCCCTCGACGGCATGATCGAGGGGACCGCGCTCCCGCCGGAGGGTCAAGGCTCAGTGTGGTTGGATCTGCGCACTCAGCTTGAAGCTGCGCACAATCTGGTCGAGCTCGGCGGTGAGTGTGCCGCGCATGGTCAGCGTGTCGGTCGCATCCGCGTCGAGCGGTACCTCGACGACGGCGGCCGCGCCCGCGGGGATCTCGCGATACAGCGGCAGCTCGCCCGCCGACACCGTCACGCCGCTCGATGCCGACGCGAATACGTACTCGAGCTTGGTCAGCTTCATCGGCCGGCGCGCGGGGTTGCTCACCTCCACGAACACGTGGCTGGAGGGCGCGTCGTGGATGCCGAGCACGCGCAGCTCGGGAGAACGGGCGGCATGGCAACCGGTGGCAGCGGCGAGCGCGAGCGAGACAGTGATGACCAGGCGAAGCATCGGCGAGAAACCAATTGTGCGGCTTTCATGCCAGCACACCAAATAAACGCAAGTCCGCGACGACACGATCGCCACGGCGCCGATCGCGATGTGGCGTTCACAGAACCGTGGCCGGCCTGTCGCGGCCCGGTACGTGATCGCGATAACGTTCTGCCGTGAAGATCGAGAAAGGCCGTCGCGTAACCCTCAAGGTCGATATTTCGGTTGCGGGTGGGCAGCAGCTCGAGAAGAAGACCCTGGAGTTCGTTCAGGGCTCGGGCCCGATGCTGCCGGCCCTCGAGCGCATCCTCGAAGGGCTGGAGGCGGGCGACAAGCGGAGCGGGGTGCTCAAGGCCAAGGAGGCGTTCGGCAGCCCCGAGGTCCAGGCTCAGATCCCGCTCAAGAAGATGAAGCGCAGCGAGTTCCCCAAGGACGCCAAGCTCACGGTCGGCGACCGCATGGTCGCGGCGAGCGCGGACGCCGCCAAGATGAACGTGATCCTCGAGATCTCGAAGATCGAGGGCGACGATATCGACGTGAAGTTGATCCATCCGCTCGCCGACAAGGACCTCCAGTACTCGATCGAGGTCGTGCAGGTCCGCGACCCGCGCCCGCCGCCGGTGCCAGCGCAGGCGATGAAGCTCGAAGAAGAGAGCTAAGTGCACCCGAGGCGGCTGTACGCACATCGCGGTGCCTCCGCCGAGCGCCCGGAGAACACGCTGGTCGCGTTCCAGCGCGCGATGGAGATCGGCGTCGACTCGCTCGAGATGGATGTCCACCTCACGCGCGACGGCACGTTCGTCGTCGTTCACGACGAGGACGGGCTGCGCACCTGCGGCGTGCCGGTGAAGTGGCGTGACCTCGATCTCGCCGAGGCGCAGCGACTCGACGCCGGCTGGGGATTCGTCGCCGCCGACGGCTCGCGCCCGTTCGCCGGCCACGGCATCCACGTGCCGACGTTCGAGTCGATCCTCGTCGAGTTTCCGCGCATCCACGTCAACGTCGATCTCAAGGGCGAGGACGCGGCGGTCGCGATGCTCGAGCTGGTGCGCCGGCTGGGCGCCGAGGACCGCGTGACGCTCGCGAGCTTTCAGACCGCGACGATGCTCGCGGCGCGCCGGCGCGGCTACGGCGGCGAGACCGGGCTCGCGCAGGCCGAGGTCGCGACGCTGCTCGCGCTACCCGCCCTGCTGTGGCGCCAGCTGCCGTTCACCGGTACCGCCGCGCAGGTGCCGACGCATCAGGGGCCGATCCGTTTCGACCGCACGACGTTCGCGGCGAAGTGTCACAGTCTCGGGCTGCGGCTCGACTTCTGGACGATCGACGATCCGACCGAAGCACAGCGGCTGCTCGCCATCGGGGCCGACGGCATCATCACGAATGATCCGGCGGCCGTGAAGCCGGTGTTCGCCGCGCTGTAACGGCTGGCAAAGGCCGGCGCCCACCTGCCGGCCGCATGGCGCCGTGGTACATGGGCGCATGGCTCTCAAGAAAGGCGTCGGCGTCAAGAACGCCGAAGGCAAGCTCGGCATCCTGTTGCCCGGCATGGGCGCGGTCGCGACGACGTTCATCGCCGGTGTCCAGGCGATCCGGCGCGGGCTCGGCAAGCCGATCGGCTCGGTCACGCAGCTCGGCCACATCCGCATCG
>DAIRFU010000725.1:0-3514 GCA_036794935.1 Kofleriaceae bacterium
GGCGAACTGGTGGCCAAGGCCGACGCGCTGCGCTACCGGCTCCAGTCGATCCTGCGTCGTGGCGGTATGGGCTCGGTGTACGGGGTCACGCACGAGGGCATCGGCAAGCGAGCGGCGCTCAAGGTCATGCACCGGCGGCTCGTCACGAGCTCGAGCGCCGAGCGAATCCTCCAGGAGGCGCGCGTCGTCAATCAGGTCGCGCATCCCAACATCGTCGACATCTTCGAGACGGGCACGCTCGATGACGGCCGCCCGTACATCGTGATGGAGCGGCTCGAAGGCATGCCGCTGTCGTTTCGCGCCGACGAGGGCAAGATCCTGCCCGACCAGGTGATCGGCATCCTGCTCCAGGTCTGCGACGCGTTGATCGCCGCGCATGCCGCGAACGTGGTCCATCGCGACCTCAAGCTCGACAACATCTTCCTGACCGACAACGCCGATGATCCGGCGATGCCGCGCGTGAAGCTGCTCGACTGGGGCATCGCGAAGGTGATCTCCAACGACGTCCGCCACACGATCGACGGCCAGCTGGTCGGCACACCGCAGTACCTCGCGCCCGAGCAGGCGCGCGGCGCGGCGGTGTCGCCGCAGACAGACGTCTACTCGCTCGGCGTCATGGCGTACGAGCTGTTCCTCGAGCAGCTGCCGTTCGAGGCCGAGACCTCGGCCGAGATCATGGCGATGCACCTGCGCTGCACGCCACCGCCGCCGAGCGAGCTGTGGCCGGACATCCCGGCGGGACTCGAGAACCTGCTGCTCGCGATGCTCGCGAAGGATCCGGACGCGCGGCCGACGATGCTGACGGTCGCCCACACGCTCGAGCTGGTGCGCGGCGACCTCCAGGCGCGCAAGCAGGTCGTACCCGCGGAGCGAACGAGCGTGCGCGCCGCGACGGTGCTGCCGGTGCTGCGCAAGAGCTCGCGCCACGACTGCGCGAACGGGTTCTCGCCGACCGAGCCGGCCGCATGGCCCGAGAACCGGCGGCACTGGCACGTCGCGATCGGTGCGCTCGCGGTCGCGGCGAGCGCGACGATGTTCGTGCTCACCCGTCCCGCCGAGCGGGCCGCCGCCGCCGCCCCGAAGCAGGCCGCGGTCGAGCAGGTCACCGCCGGCGACCCCGGCGATCCTGGCACCGCGATCGGCGAGTCCGCCGCGCTTGCTCCCGAGGCGGCGGCGATCGCGGAGGTGCCGGCCGCCGACGTCGCGCGCGTCGGCGATGACGCGACCGCGGACACCACGCTCGCCGATGCCGGCGACGCGACGACGAGCCAGCCGGCCGTGCACCGGCACCACCACACCAAGCGCGCACGCGGTCACGCCGCGCGCCGTCGAGCCCCGGTCAAGCCGCGCCGGAGCCAACCGATCGATCCCGACGGCACGCTCGATCCGTACCGGTGAGGACGGGCGCGTTCACGCTCGCCGCGATGCTCGCGGCGGCGCCGGTGGCCCGCGCCGACAACGCGTTGCGCCCGGAGCGGATCCCGAACAAGGCGCGCTTGCTCGCCGACGAGGGCCGCGCGTACCACCAGGCCGGTGACTACGCGGCCGCGGTCGCCGCCTTCAAGGAGGCCTACGTGCTCGCGCCGAGCCCGGGCCTGCTGTTCAACCTCGCGCAGTCGTACCGGCTCGCCGGCAACTGCGACGAGGCAGCGTGGATGTACCGCCGCTTCCTCGACACCAACCCGATCGGCGCGCACCGCCAGCTCGCCGAGACCCACCTCGCGACCGTCGAGAAGTGCGGCAGCGGTGGGCTGCGCATCACCGCGCCCGAGCCGAGACCGGACAACGCGAACGTGCCCGAGCCGCGGCTCGAGCTCGCGGTCTTGGCGAGGCCCGCCGCGCGCGCACACACGTACAAGCGAGCCGGCGTCGCGACCGCGATCGGCGGCGGCGTGTTGCTCGCCGGGGCCGCGTACTTCGCGCTCGATGCACGGGATGCCGCGCAGACAGTCGGCGACACGTACAAGCGCGGCGGCAAGTGGGCGGACATCGAACGCGACGACGCGCGCGGCCACCGCAGCTCGGCGATCGCGACGGCGCTCGGCATCGGCGGCGGCCTCGCCGTCGCGAGCGGCGCGGTGCTGTTCGCCGTCGGCCGCCACTACGAGCAAGCGCAGCACGTCGCGCTCGCGCCGAGCTCGCATGGGGCACAGGTCAACGTGTCATGGGGTTTCTAGAGACCAGCTTCGCTGTAGCCGCCGCGCTCGCCGCCAGCGCCTGTTACGTGCCCGACCTGCGTGACTGCACGCTGACGTGCAGCTCGGCCGCCGACTGCGCGGCCGGTCAGGTCTGCGGCGGTGATCACTTCTGCGCGGCACCCGAGCTCGCCGGCACGTGCTCGGCGGTGCCGACGGATGCCGGAGGCCCGCCTCGCGACGACGGCTCTGTCGATGCGCGGATGCCCGACGCGCCGCCCGATGCGCCACCCGACGCGCCGACCGAGGCCGTGCTCTCGATCGAGATCACGGGCAAGGGGCGGATCGACATGCTCGGCGTCGGCACGTGCGATAGTGAGGGGCCACAGGATGGCTCGTGCCAGTTCGTCGTGCCGCGCGGGGCGCTCGTCACCGCACAGGCGACCGCGTCGAAGGACTGGCGCTTCGACCGCTGGACCAGCGACACCTGCGGCTCGCTCCTGATCCCGACCTGCACGTTCGTGGCGGCGGAGTCGACGCTGATTGCGGTCAAGTTCCGCAAGCAGCACGATTGACCCGGCGCTGGCAGCTGCCATCGCACGTGCGTGCCCGCCACGTTCGCGCGTCGCCGCCCGGCTCGTCCTGCGAGCTCCCCCGATGTGCCGCGGTGTTCGGCTCCGTGTGCGGTGGTCCACTCCCTGCACTGGCAGGGGACCACCATGGCAACCGCGACGACCGCCCACTCCGCCGCTCCTGGGCGGCAGGCGAGTGAACCAGCCGTCCCGCGACGGCGGCGCGGCACGCCCGACGAGGGCCTCGCGCGCAACGCACGCATCGGCTCGTGGTGCGCGACCGGCGAGCTCGGCCGCGGCGGCATGTCGAGCGTGCACGCCGTCGTCCACGCGAAGTTCGGCAAGCGCGCCGCGATCAAGCTCGCGCACCGCTCGGTGATCGGGCCCGGCGGGATGTCGGCGAAGACATTCCTCCGCGAGGCACGCATCGTCCACGCGATCGAGCACCCCGCCGTGATCGACGTGTTCGCGACCGGCTCGTACGACGGTCGGCCGTACCTCGTGATGGAGAAGCTCGCCGGCACATCGCTCGGGCGCCGCGTCGACGAGGGGCCGCTGCCGCGTCGCGACGCACTCGCGATCCTGCTCGAGCTCTGTGACGTGCTGCGCGCCGCCCACGCGGCCGGCGTCGTCCACCGCGACCTCAAGCTCGACAACGTGTTCCTGTGCGACACGCCGTTCGCCGACGGCCGCCGCATCAAGCTGCTCGACTGGGGCGTCGCCCACGTCGCCGGCGAGGACGATCCGTTCCGTGGCCTGATCGCGGGCACGCTGACGTACGTCGCGCCCGAACAGATTTTTTTTTTT
>DAIRFU010000726.1:0-3545 GCA_036794935.1 Kofleriaceae bacterium
TCCCAAATGCCGTCAAGGCACCAGAAGACCCCGCGTAGACCACGCGGTTGATAGGCGCGATGTGGAAGTGCTGCAAGGCATGGAGCTAACGCGTACTAATCGGTCGGGCGGCTTGACCACCTATATTTCCTGTCGCGGTCTGCGCAAGCAGATCGTGACGCCGCCGAGCGCGAGCTCGACGGTCGGCGCCAACACAGGCAGCAATGCCTGTGCTGGAGGCTCGCCGGGAGAAGGTCAAAGTCATCACTGGTTCGCCAGTTCCAAGACGACTTGTTTGTCTCGAACTGCGCGATGTAGACGATCAATCGCGCTCACCAGAGCGCACCAATGACTGCCGGACACCATGCCGGCCGGGCTTCGCACCTCGTTAATTTTTTCCTGGTGGCTACACCGGAGAGGTCACACCCGTTCCCATCCCGAACACGGAAGTTAAGCTCTCCAGGGCCGATGGTACTGCAGGCGCAAGTTTGTGGGAGAGTAGGACGCTGCCGGGGTTTTGAAGGCTCACTCGCAAGAGTGGGCCTTCTTCTTTTTTCGGCGCCCCTGGCGGCGTAGACAGCGCGGGTGGCGCGACGAGCGCCGCGGACGGCTGCCGGCGCAAGCCAGGGTCAGACCGCGCGGACGAGGCGCAGATCCTTCTTGCCGCCGCGCACGAGTAGCAGGCGCTGCTCGGCGAAGTGCTCGAGCGTCACCGTGTGCTTGAGGTCGTCGATGCGGACGTTGTTCACGTAGGCGCCGCCCTGCGTGATCTTGGTCCGCGCGTCGGTCTTGGACTTCGCGACCGTGCGCGCGATCAGATCGACAATGCCGATGCCAGCCGTGAGCTCGGCGCGCGGGAGGTCGATGGTCGGGATCGTCTCGGCCAGCCGGCTCAGCTCCTCGCTCGACAGGCCATCGAGGGTGCCGGTCGCGAACACGCCGTTGGCCCACTCGACGCGGCTGAGGGCCTCGGTGCCGTGGACCCAGCTGGTCATCGCGTGCGCGAGCTCGCGCTGGGCGAGGCGCTTGGCGCGATCCCCCTCGTGGGTGCGGATCAGCTCCTCGAGCTCCGCGAGCGGGCGCAGCGAGAACATGCGCAGCAGGCGAGGGCCGGCCTCGTCGCTGACGTTGAACCAGTACTTGTAGAACTCGAACGGCGGCGTGCGCGCGGCATCGAGCCAGATCCGCTCGCCGGTCGAGGTCTTGCCCATCTTCTGGCCGGTCGAGTCGAGCAGCAGCGGCGCGGTGAACCCGAAGATCGACGGGCGGCCGAGCTTGCGCTGCAGCTCGCAGCCCGCCGTGATGTTGCCGTACTGGTCGTTGCCGCCGACCTGGAGCCGGCAGTCGTGCCGCTTGCTCAGCTCGACGAAGTCGAATGCCTGCAAGAGCATGTACGAGAACTCGGTGTAACTGATGCCGTTCTCGCCCTCGAGCCGGCTCTTCACCGAGTCCTTCGCCATCATGTAGTTGATGGTCAGGTACTTGCCGACGTCGCGCAGAAACTCGAGGTAGCCGACCCCGCGGGTCCAGTCCGCGTTGTTCGTCATCAGCGCACCGGTGCGCGGATCGTCGAAGTCGAGCAGGCGCGAGAGCTGGGCCCGGATGCCGGCGAGGTTCTTCGCGAGCGTGGCGTCATCGAGCAGATTTCGCTCGTCGCTCTTGCCCGAGGGATCGCCGATCATGCCGGTCGCGCCCCCGACCACGATGATCGGCCGGTGGCCGGCGAGCTGCAGCCGCTTGAGCAGGATCGTCGGTACCAGGTTACCGACGTGCAGGCTCTCCGAAGTCGGATCGTAGCCGGCGTACGCGGAGACCGGCTGCTCACGTGCGAGCAGCTCGGTGAGTCCCGCGCGATCCGTGCAGTTCGCGTACAGGCCACGTGCTTCCAGCTCGTCGACGATCGACATGCGTCGGACCCTACCACGGCGCCTCCTGGGCGTGACCTCAGCCGCCGAGCTCGGCGACGAGGTTCGCGACGAGCTTCCTGCAGTCGGCGAACACGGCCGGATGGTCACCGTCGTCGTCGAGCATGTCGACGAGCCACGTCGCGTCGAGCAGGCGCGCGCTCGCGAGCCAGTGCTCGGGCAGCTCGCCGCCGGCATCGCGGTAGCCCGCGGCGAACGCGTCGCAGAACGTGTCGTCGTAGCGGCGCGAGTAACGAAACAGGCTGCCGATATCGACGAGCGGCGAGCCGGTCGTCGTGGTCTCCCAGTCGATCACGCCGTTGATGCGCCAGCGATCGCCGGCCTGATACACGAGGACGTTGCGGTGGCCGAGGTCGCCGTGCGAGAGGCACACCGGGCCCCACGCCATCTGGGGCTCCGCCGCCTCCATGAGCTTGCGCAGCGCGTCCGCGAGAGACGGGCCGATCCGCTCGCGCGCGCGTCCCGTCGTCAGGCGCGTGTAGCTCTGCTCGACGATCTGGGTGAGCTCGAACGGCTCGGTCGCGTCCGACCTGGCGAGCCACGCGAGCACGCGGCCGAGTGGTTCGGCCAGCGCCGCGAACGCATCGTGCTTGCCCTGCTTGCGCAGATCGTGGAGCGTGATGCCGTCGATCCAGCGGTAGACGATCACGAGCCGCTGCTCGTCGGCATGCATGACATCCGGGACGGGCAGGGTGCCGTGCAGGAGCGTGAGCGTCGTCAGCTCGGTATCGAACCAGTCCTTGCCGCCGGCATAGTGCTTGATGCCGAACACCTCGCCGGACTCGAGCGTGACCTTGTGGATCGTGTTCGTCAGCCCGCCGTGCACCGGCTCGATGCGCGCGACCGGGCCGCCGGCAGCCTCCTCGAGCTGTTCCCGGCTGACGTCGATCAGCGGAAACACGCGCACGTCTGTAAGGACGGTGTCGATGCGCACGAGACGACCAGCGTATCACTTAACGCGCGTAATCGGACGCGCGCGTTTCGCGCACGACGACCACCCGCACCTGCCCCGGATACGTGGCCTCGGTCTCGATCGCCCTTGCGATTTCCTTGGACATCACGATGGCCTGCGCGTCGTCGACCTGGTCGTTCATCACCATCACGCGGATCTCGCGTCCCGCCTGCAGCGCGTACGCCCGCTCGACGCCGGTGAATCGCTTGCAGATGGCCTCGAGGTCGTCGAGGCGCTTGATGTACGACGCGAGCTGCTCCCGGCGCGCGCCGGGCCGTGCGGCCGACAGGGCGTTCGCCGCGGCGACAATGTGGTCGAGGAGGGACTGGGGCTTCGTGCCCGTCTCGTCGCCGTGGTGTGCGGCGATCGCCTGGCAGACCTTCGGTGACTCGCCGTGCTTGCGGCAGAGCTGCGCGCCGACATCGGCGTGTGGCCCCTCCTGCTCGTGATCGACTGCCTTGCCGATATCGTGGAGCAGCCCGGCGCGACGCGCGAGCTTGACGTTCGCGCCGAGCTCGGCGGCGATCAGGCCGGCCAGGTACCCGACCTCGATCGAGTGGAGCAGCACGTTTTGCGCGTACGACTGGCGGAACTTGAGCCGGCCCAGGTGCTTCACCAGCTCGGGGTGCACGCGGTGCAGGCCGAGATCGAACACGGCCTGCTCGCCCGCCTCCTTGGAGACATTGTCG
>DAIRFU010000135.1:0-12825 GCA_036794935.1 Kofleriaceae bacterium
GTCGACGTCGAGCATGATCACCGAGAACGGCGTGACGTAGCGACGCGAGCGCTCGATCTCCTCCTCGATGCGCGCGTCGAAGTAGCGGCGGACGAACAGGCCGGTCAGACCGTCGACCATCGCGAGCTCGTAGAGATGCGCGTTCTGCAGCGCGCCCGCGATCTGCAGCGCGAGCGACTCGAGCAGGCGCTGGTGCTCGGGCTTGAACGCGGCGATCCGCGATGACTGCACCGCGACGACGCCGTCGCACTCGCCGTACATGAACAGCGGCGCCCCCAGCCAGGAGTGCATGCCGTGGCTCGGTGTATCGGTGACGACGTCGGAGGTCGCGAAGTCGTCGATCCGCCGCGACGTCGCGTGCGTCATCACCCAGCCCGCAGCCCCCTCCCCCGGCTGCATCGGGTGACGCGAGAACTTGTCGCGCGCGCGATCGAACGCGTCGATCACGAGCTCGGACTCGCGCCCGGTGCGGGGGTGGACGAGCGTGATCGCCTCGGCCTCGGGGATGGCCTTGCACGTCTCGCGGGCGACGGCCTCGACCAGCTCCTCGCGCTGCAGCGACGCCGAGAACTTGCGCGCGGTCGCGTTGAGGATCTCGAGGTCGTGGACGCGCTCCTGCAGCTCGTGGCGCGCGCGCGATAGCCGCGCGAACACGAAGTTGATCAGGAGGTAGGTCAGCGAGAGCAGCGCGAAGCCGAGCGGCTGATCCGGATCGTAGAGCAGCACGAGCACGGCGCCGATCGGCATCAGCGACGCCTCGGCGGTGATGCCGGGCAGCGCGAGCTGGCGCAGGTACTCGGTCCAGCCGTGGCCGAGCAGGCGCACGCGCAGCCCCTGGATCGCGTAGTGCGAGAAGAGCAGCGTGCTCGCGATCGCGACGACGCGCAGCGTGACCTCGACCGCGTCGGCTTGCGGCCCGATGCCGGCGGCTCCGGCTCCGAACAGCCAGCTCGACATCACGAGCAGCGCGCCGCTCATGCCCCCGAAGTAGAGGACGTAGCCAAGCTCGGCCCACCAGCCCGCGGGATCGAGCCGGCCCTGGCGGTGCTTGATGACCAGACGCGCGGTGGCATCGACCGTGAGCGCGAGCGCGACCAGCCGGCCCGCCTCGAGGGTGCCCACACACAGCGCCGCGGCGACGTAGTACGCGGAGTCGAGCGACAGCACGCTGCCCTCGACGAGCCGGAACGCGAGCGCGCGCGCGGCCAGGATGACGACGACGAACAGGACGATCGGGAGCGCGGGCGTCGCGATGTCTGCACCGAGCCAGCCGATCGCCGGCAGGCCGAGCAAGACAAACCAGCCGATGAGGCCGAGCACGATCGTGAACGCGTGCCCGCTCCAGCGCCGAGCGGGCGCCGGCGGAGCCATGGCTGGCTCCGAGTCACGACGTCCGTTGCTCGTCACGGCAGCGATCTATCAGAGTTGAGGGCCCGAAAGCGCGAAAGCCCTCGCTACCCGAAGGTGCGAGGGCTCCCGGATGAGGGAGGAGGTGGGAGGTTCAGATATCGATGATCATCACGCCGCGCTCGGTTTCCTCTCGCGGAGGTGTGACCGTGGAGCGTGGACCGGTATCGCGTTCACGTTCCATCGGGAGCTCGGCTCGACCCCGTTCACTCTCACGGCGTCGTTCCTCTTCTTTTTTGAGGATCTCTTCAATAATCCAGGGATCCAACATGGGCGGACCGCCTTTCGCGGGGACAGATGGTCGAGCCTAACTAGTGCCTAAGTACCGATCAACGCGTAGCTCCTATCCACCAACACTGCAACCCACGGGCCTTGCGACGCTGAATTCCGCACTTCCATTCTAACGCATGGATATTCGCGAGGCTTCATTTCGGGCGCCCGAAAACACGCCACCGCAGGATCGACGAGATCGCGGCACGCCTCGGGTCTACGGCCCTCACTGACGCGCACCGCCGTCGACGTTTACTGAACACAAGCGCCACGTTGTGACGCTTCCGTGCGCCCTTACCTTTTTGCGGAGTGGGAGTGACGAATCTGGCGCCTCGCCAACTCACCAGGTGGGCAAATCCCCACATCAGTGGCTGCCCGAGTTGCCACCCTCAGTCGAGGTCCTTGAGCTTCCACATCCCATCCTCCTTCACGAACTTCACCTCGAAGCGATCGCCGTAGCTCATGCGGGCGTCGTTGCCGCGCTCGACGATGGGCTCGTCGACGTTGGCCTCGAGCGTGTTCATGAGCGTCTCCATCTGCTCCTTGCTCGGCCCGGTGAACTGCGCCTTCATCTTCGCCGGGTCCATCTTCTCGCGGTACTGCTCGGGCACGAAGCGGAGCATGATGTCCCAGCGCTCGAGCCGGAATGCGCGAATGAACGAGCGCAGTGCGCTCTTCGGGGTCGACTGGTCGTAGAACGCGAGCGGGTTCGTCGCGATGCGCCACCGGCCCCCCTCCTGGACGAGCCGCATCTGATCGCCGAGCCCGTACTCGAACTCGGCGGAGACCTCGAGGCTGCCGTGCTTGTCCCGGAGGCGCTCGGCGGTCTCGTCGACCTCGCGCGGGTTGTCGCGCATCATCCGCACGTAATCCTCGCGCGAGACCTTGCTACGGAACCCCGACGACATCAGGTCGTAGGCGTCGCCGAAATCGTGGTTCTTGAGCGCGAGGCCGTACTTGTCGAGCGTCTGCGACGGTCCCTTGGCCGGGCGGCACGCCGCGGCCGCGAGGGCGAGGACCAGGCACACGGGCACGGTGCGGCGCATGCCCTTGCTTATCCCACGGGGATGCGCTCGGGCCAAGGAGCTCGTGTGGCCCTCGCTTATAGCGAAGCCCTGAGGGCCCCGCCACTGTGCGCCCTGAGATGATCGCCGGCGAAGCTCGGCGTCGCGACCAGCATCGCGAGCGCGGCGACCACGAGCGCTGCCGCCGGAACCCACATCGCCGTGTAGAGCGAGGAGTGATCGGAGATGATGCCGACCACGTACGAGGACGAGGCGGTACCGAACAGGTGCATCGTGAAGATCACGAGCCCCTGCGCGGCGACCACCTTGTCACGCGGCGCCAGGTCGTCGACCGTGGCGGCCATCGGCGCGTGGTACCAGGAGAAGAAGAAGAAGTTCGCGGTGGCCGCCAGGTAGTAGAGCGGGCTGATGCCGTGGCCGATGCCGGCGGCGTCGAGCTGCTGCACCGCCTGCAGCTCGAGGCACGCGATCGTGCACGGCACCGCGAACACCATGCCGGCGAGGATCGTCCACAGCCGGCCGGCGACCGATCGCATGCGCAGCCGATCGGCGAGCCGGCCGCCGACGATGATGCCGGCGACGGCACCGAACGTGGCGACCACGAGCAGCGTCGTCGCGCTGCCCTCGGCCATGTGCTTCTCGCGCTCGAGAAAGTCGATCAGCCACGCGTTGAAGCCGCCGGCCGCGAACGCCATGAACGTCGTCGAGACGATCAGCCAGCGCAGCGTGCGGATGCGAAGCAGCTGGCGCCCTTCGACGATGAACAGCCCGCCGAGCTCGAGCAGGTAGCGCGGCAGCGAGACATGATCCTGGCGGACCGGATGCGCGGGCACCGGCAACACGAGCAACGCGACCGTCAGCACGAGGCCGGGGATCGCGAGCACGATCACCACCGCCGGGAAGCCGGCCGCGAGGCCGACCCCGAAGCCGGCCATGCCGCCGAACAGAAGGCCGAGGTTGAAGATCGCCATCCGGCTCGCCTTGCGCGGGCCCTCGTAGAGCTGACCGAGGATCGAGTTCGCGACCGGGACGACCGCCGCGGTACCGAACCCGACGAGCGCACGCGAGATCGCGAGCTGCGTCGTCGTCTGCGCGAGTGCGCCCGCGGCACCCGCGACGCTCGCGAGCAGCATGCCGAGCGCGATCACGCGGCGGCGGTCGTAGCGGTCACCGGCCCAGCCAAACGGCAGGGTCGCGATCGCGTGCGGGATCAGGAACACCGTCGTGAGCAGGCCGAGCTTGGCGTCCTGCAGCCCGAACAGATCGCGCAGATCGGGATAGACCGTGAACAGCGCGTTACGCATCGCGTACGCGACGAGGTTCGTCAGGCCGAGCGCGATGAGGATCTGCGGCCCGCCGGCGCGCCGCATCCACAGCGACTCTGCCGGCGGTAGCTCACTGCCCCCAGGGCTCACCATCAGGGAGCATTATCCTCGATCGCGGTCGATTCCAGGATCGAGACGTCGTACTTCGCTTGCACCTTCGCGCTGGCGACGGGGTTGTCGACGCAGATCACAGGGTGCGTCCCCGCCGGCGCGACCCCGGTCAGCTTCTCGCTGACGCCCTTGCCGCCCTTGTCCGCTGCCGCGATCGCCGTGCCGTCGAGGAGCAGCCTGGCGTCGAGGTTCAGCTCCGCGGGCGTGGTGACGGTGACGTCGATCTGGCGCGCGGTGCCGGCCGGCGCGAGACCGAAGCAGTCGACGTCGCCCGGGGCCCAGGTCGCATGGACGACGGTGCGATCGACCGGGATCATGTACGGCTTCTCGGCGGTGTCGTTCGGCTCGATCTCCTCGTCGAGACCGGCGAGCCGGGCCGCGGCGTGCAGCGTGTAGGCGGTCTCCGGGTTGCTGCGATCGGCGCGCACGGTCACGTAGTGATACGGCGAGCCGCCCGGCGGCACGCTGGGCATCACGCCGACCAGCGACACCGGCACGCCCCGCGGGGCCTTGCGGGTCGCGAGTGGCCGGCCGAGGGCGTCGGCGATCTCGAGCTCGAGCGCGATGCCCTCGACGGCCGAGACCTCGATGTCGAGCAGGTTCTTGTCGGACAGGGTCTCGACCGACAGCTTCCACACGTCCTCGTCGCCACTCCAGCCGACAAAGCCCGTCGCGTTGTCGCCGATCAACAGATCGTTTGCGGTGCCGCGATCATCGTCGGGCTCGCGCTCGCCGCCCTTGCCAGGCCCGGACATCGAGGGGCCGGGACCTGCGCCCGGCCCCGGCAGGGCGACCCGCGCGGTCAGCTCGTAGATGGGGACCACCGCGGGCGGCTCGGGCTGCTTGCGGCGGCGGCCGCGGCGCCTGCGCGGCGGCTTGTGCTTGAGCTGCTTGACGACCAGCATGTACGAGCCGCGCTGCAGCCCGACGTTTGGCAGGCCCTCCTTGACGCGCGCGCCGCCGCGGTCGGACTTCGCGACCGGGTTGCCGGCATCGTCGGTGAGCTCGAGCACGAGGTCCATGTCGTCGACGCCGGACAGCACGACCTGGAGCACGCCGGGCCGGTCCAGCGCGACGCGGTAGTAGTCGACGTCGGCCTCGGGCTCGATCTTGCCGCGCGCGGTGCCGCCGAGCGGAAGCGGCGTCGCGACCTCCTCGCCGTCGTTGGGCTCGACCTCGTCCGCGCTCGGCCCGGGCCCCTGCCCGGCATCGCCACGTTGCGGCTCGTCGATGACCACGACGGGCGCGGCGCTGCCGGTCCGCTTCGTCTTGGTCCCGCCGCCGCGACACGCGCCGAGCAGCGCGACGGCGGCCGCGATCGCGAGCCCACGGGTCATTGAACCTTCGACTTCTCCGCGAGCCCGGCGAGGAACTCCGCCTGCGAGACGACCTGGCCGTCGACCTTGATCTCGCCCTTCATCTTGAAGATCTTGCCCTTGCGCAGCGGCAGCACCTCGATGTGCAGCTGATCCCCCGGGACCACCGCCTTGCGGAACTTCACCGCATCGATCGCCATGAACAGCATGACGTGGGTCGCCGGATCGAACGAGATCGCGCGCGAGGCCAGGATGCCGCCGGCCTGCGCCATCGCCTCGATCTGGAGCACGCCGGGCATCACGGGCACGCCCGGGAAGTGGCCCTGAAAGAACGGCTCGTTGATCGTGCAGTTCTTGAGCGCGAGCACGCGCTCGTCGGAGAGCTCGAGCACGCGGTCGATGAGCAGGAACGGATAGCGGTGAGGGAGCAGACCGAGGATCTGCTCTGCCTTCATCGTCGTGGGCGCGGGACGCTCGTCCATCCGCCGCAGCCTACGCGATCTTCACTTCATCTGGGCGTTCAGCTTCGCCGTGAGATCGACCGACTTGTCCGCCCACACCACGGCCTCGCGGTCGACGATGAGGTTGACGCCCTCCGCCTTCGCGAGCGCCTCGATCTTCGGGCTCGCCTGCTTGAGCAGATCCTGGATCAGCTTGGCGCGCTCGCCCGCGAGCTCGCGCTCGAGCTTGACATACGTCTGCTGCAGGTCGACGAACTTCTTCTCGAGCTCCTGGCGCTTCTTCGCGAACACCTCGGGCTTGAGCACCGACTGCTGCTTCTGGAGGTCGGCGTCGGCCTTCTTGAGCTCGTTCTGCTGGCGGTCGAGCTGCGACTGCTTCGCCTTGCGCGTCTTCTCGAACGCATTGCTCGCGCGCTTGCCCGCAGGCGTCGACGACAGCGTGTTGTCGATATCGATGATCCCGATCCGGGGCGCCGGGACGGCGCTGGTCGCGAGCCCCGAGAAGAGGGGGCTCACCATCAAGCCAAGACCGAGACAACCAAGAGCTACAAACCGGTTCATGGGCACCTCATACGATGCTTTGGACGAGCGGCCAATCGGATTGTTCAGAAGAAGTTTCCGATCGTGAACTCGAAAACCAGGGGATCTTCGCCTGGTTGCGCGTCGAGCGGGATACCCCACTCGAATCGCAGGGGACCGATCGGCGAGATCCAGCGGAAGCCGAAGCCGACGCTCTTGCGCAGGCCCACGGTCAGCGACTCGGCCGCGCGGAAGCACGGGTCGAACTTGATCGAGACCTGCGGGTTCTTGCGCGAGAGCCCGGAGCAGTAGCGATCCTCGAGGTTGTACGCGTTGCCCATGTCGTAGAACAGCACGCCGGAGATGCCGACCTTCTTGAACAGCGGGAACTCGACCTCGCTGTTCCAGATGACCTGCAGGTTGCCACCCAGCGGGAGACCACCCGGGTGCAGGATCTGGCCGGGATCGCCGGGGTCCTGGACGCGCAGCTTGGGGCCGAGCGACAGCGGCGCGTAGCCGCGGATGTTGTAGATGCCGCCGACGAGGTAGCGCTCGCTGATCGGCACGCCGAGCGGATCGGTCGAGGTCGTCACGCCGATCTCGGCATTGATCTTGAGCACGAACGGGCCCCACAGCGGGCGGTAGTGACGGGCGAACCCGCCCCAGCGCACGAACTTGTTCTCGCTGCCGGTGTACTTGCTCGCGTACTCGGCGAACAGCGAGTGGTACCAGCCGGAGGTCGGGAACAGGCGGTTGTTGCGCGAGTCCCACGACAGCGAGGCGCGCACCGACGAGGTGACACCGCCGCGGAACAGGTTCGCTACCTGCGTCGCCGCGATCGGCGCGCTCACCGCGCCGAGGCTGGTGATACCGCCCGTGCCGGTCGAGATGCTGACGTCCTCGAGCTTGTAGGTGAGGAACGCGCGGACGTCGCGGATCGCCGAGCCGAAGTCGAACAGCTTCGCGAGCGAGTAGCCCCACGTCAGCTGGCCACCGGATGCGTTGCGGTAGAACGTGCCGAAGCCGCGGCTCTGGTTGTAGAGGTCGAACGAGAACGTCCACTGCGTGTCGAGGAACCACGGCTCGATGAAGCGGAGCAGGAACAGCTGGCGCAGCGAGCTGAGCTGCGCCTGCAGCGCGAGCGTCTGGCCGCGGCCGAACAGGTTGTTCTGCGAGATCTGCGCCTGGGCGATGAAGTTCTCGACGCTCGAGAAGCCAGCGCCGATCTGGAACGTGCCGGTCGGTCGCTCGGTCACCTCGACGTTGACCTCGACGAACTCGTCGGAGCTGCCGCGCTTGGTCGAGATCACGACGTTCTCGAAGAAGCCGAGCGCCATGATGGCGCGCTTGGACACCTCGAGGTTCGTGTTGTTGAACAGCTCGCCCTCGGAGATCCGCAGCTCGCGGCGGATCACCTTGTCGCGCGTCTTGCTGTTGCCGCGGATGTTGATGCGCTCGAAGTAGGCACGCTTGCCGCGCGACACCTCGAACGTGAGCGAGATCTGCTTCTTGTCGAGATCGACCTTCGTCAGCGGCAGGACGTTCGCGTACGCGTAGCCCTGATCCTGGTAGTAGGCCGACAGGGTCTCGCGGTCCTCGGCGATCCGCGTGCGCGAGAACGTGTCGCCGGCTCGCACGCGCACCTTCTCGAGGTTCTTGTCCTTGCCGCCGATCAGGTCGCCCTTGAAGTTGACCGTGCCGATCGTGAAGATCGGGCCCTCGTCGACGGGGATCGACAGGTACATGTACTGCTTGTCGCGCGACAGCCGCAGCTGCGGCGTGCCGACCTTGACGTTCGCGTAGCCGCGGTCCCAGTAGTGTGCAGAGACGAGCAGCAGGTCGCGCTCGAACGCCTCCTGGTTGTACGTGCCGGAGTCGTTCAAGAACGACAGCGCGTCGGCACTGCGGGTCGCGATCGAACCGCGCAGCTCTTCATCGGAGATGTGGTTGTTACCGATGAACTGGACCTCACGGATCTGGACCTTGGCCTTCTCGTCGACCTTGTACCAGACGTCGACCTCGGCCTCGTTGACCGGCTTGATCTCGTAGTCGACCGTCGCGAGATAGAAGCCCTTCTGGACGTAGAGGTCCGCGATCTTCTCGCGGTTCTTCTTGACCTTCGAGATGTCGACGATCGCGTCGAGCTCGAGATCGATCACCTCGTTGATCTTGTCGAGGCCGAGCTCGCTGTTGCCCGCGATCAGGACCTTGCGGATCGCCGGCTTCTCCTTGACCGCGAACGTCAGCGTGATCGCGCCGCTCTTGCCGATCTCGCCCTCGACGTCGATGTCGGCGAAGAAGCCCATCTTCCACATCGCGCGCAGATCCTCGCGCAGCTTGCCCGCATCGAGCAGCGTGCCCGGCTTGGACAGCAGCTGGACCCGGATCGCGTCGTCCTCGACCTTGCGGTTGCCGCGGAACTGGACGCGCTCGATCGGCCTGCCCTGCCAGGTCACCGGCCCACCGACCGGCGACGGAGCCGGCTGCGGCTGCGGCGTCGGTGCGGGCGCGGGCTGCGCCGGGCCCGTCGGTGCGGGGACGGCCGGCGTCGGCGCGGGGGGCGTCGGCGCGGGCGGCGTCGGCGTCTTCGGCGCAGGCGTGGTCGGCGCGGGCGTGGTCGGCGCGGGCGTCTTCGGCGTCGCAGGCGCGGGCGCGGGGCTCGGCTGCGCGGCGGCGGTGCCGGCGACGAGCGCGGTCACGAGCACAGCGATCAGCGTGCGCATCATGGCGTCCCGTCCTTCACGCTCGGAGCTGCCGGCTCGCCGGTGGCGTCGGCGTCGCTCGGATCGGTCTCGGTCTTGGCCTCGACGCTCGCCGCGGCCACGGCCGGGAAGCCCTCCTCGACCAGCCGGCCACCGTCGACCATGCGCAGGCGGCGCGGCATCATCGACGCGAGCTCCGGGTTGTGGGTGACCACGAGCAGCGTCGAGCCACGCTCCTGGTTGAGCTCGAGGAACAGCTGGTGGATCTGCTCGCCGGTGGCCCGATCGAGGTTGCCGGTCGGCTCGTCGGCGAGGAGCAACGACGGCTCGAGCACCATCGCGCGGGCGAGCGCGACGCGCTGCTGCTCGCCGCCGGACAGCTCGTTCGGCCGGTGGGTGAGCCGGTGGCGCAGACCGACGCGGCCGAGGATGTCGGCGGCCATCGTGCGCGCGCGAGGCACGCTGACATGCTGGATCAGCGCCGGCATCATCACGTTCTCGAGCGCCGTGAACTCGGGCAGCAGGTGGTGGAACTGGAACACGAAGCCGATGCGGCGGTTGCGGAACTCGGCGAGCCGCGTCGCACTCATCGTGGTGATCTCTTCGCCGTTGAACTTGATCGAGCCCGACGTCGGCAGATCGAGCGTGCCGAGGATCTGCAGGAACGTCGACTTGCCGACGCCCGATGCGCCGACGACGGCGACCATGTCGCCGGGCGCGAGGCTCAGGTCGACGTCCGCCAGCACCGGCAACGGCTGGCCACTGTGAATGTAGGCCTTGCCGAGCTTGCGGACCTCCACGCGCGCGCCACGTTCGGGGCGAACAGGCGTTACGGTCGCAGGCGACTCCAGATCCGACGCGTCGGTCACAAAAATCTCTAAGGGGCGCAGGACCTTACTTATGGCTCCTGCGTGTGTCAACGCGGGTTGGGACCTATGCCGCGTGCTTTAGGTTGCCCGTAGAGATCGCACCATCACAGCGACAGTGTCGCGCCGAGCGTCCACATGCCGGCGACCGCCTCGTACTGCCGGTTGCCGTTGTCGAGATCCGTCGACGAACGCTGGTAATCGACGAACACCGACGCGCCGGTCAGGCCGAGGTCCAGCCGGTACTCGACGCCACCACCGAGGTAGTAGCCGGTGCCGTCGGCATCGGCGCCCGCGCTCCCGGTCATGCTGAGCGACGTTCGCTGCAGGCCGCCGCGGCCGATCAGCTCGAAGTGATTGCCGAGCGGGAAGCCCAGCTTGAGGCCGGCCGCGAGCTGCGTCGCCTGGTACGGCGCGCTCCCGACGAACAGGTCGTAGCGCGTACCGCTGCCCTCGATCGCGATCCGGCTGAACCGATAGCCGAGCATGAGCCGTCCGCTGCGCCCGTTGCCATCCATCATCACGTTGTCCGCACTCGCGTTGGCCGCGGTGCCGATGCCGAGGCCGAGGTACGTACCGGCCGAGGCGGTGGAGCCCGCCGCGGCGACGAGTAGAGCAGCAGCACAGAGCCGGTTCATGGAGGCACACCACGAGCATGCTGCGTGCCAGGGGGTAACTCCCCGAAACCGCGCCCCTGAATCGCGCACGCGTGTCATCCACGCTTCACGACATGGGCGGCGATGACGCAGATCGCGCCCTGATGGCAGCTCGATCGCGATGTCAGTGACGCATCCCGGCGGCCGGGCGCACGCGCGCCGCGACGAGTGCCGGGTAAAACGTCGCCGCCATCGAGATCAGGATACCGGCGGCCGCCGTGACCAGGACCGACGTCGGGTCGACGTGGACCGGCATGCGATCGATGTAATAGACGTCCGGGTCGAGCGGGATCCCGTACATCTTGCCGAACCAGCACGCGAGGAGACCGGTCGAGATGCCGAGTGCCGTGCCGACGAGGCCGATGAGCATGCCCTGGATCGTGAACACGAGCATGACGTTGCGATCCGACGCGCCGAGTGTCTTGAGCAGCGCGATCTCGCGGCCCTTCTCGACGACGACCATGATCAGGTTGCCGACGATCGAGAACGACGCGACGAGGATCACGATGCCGAGCACCAGGAACATCGCGATCTTCTCGAGCTTGAGCGCCGAGAACAGGCTGCGGTTGAGCTGCTTCCAGTCCTGCACCCGGTACTGGCCGCCGAGCAGGTGCTGCAGCCGGCCGACGTAGATGTCCGTGTCGTCGGGGCTGCCGACCCGGACCTCGATGCCATCGACGGCGTCGCCACGATCGAGGAAGTCGGTCAGCGAGTCGAGCGTGACGTAGACGTACTTGAGGTCGTACTCGTACATCCCGGTGTAGAACACGCCGACGACGCGGTAGTCGCGGGTGAACGGGATCGGCGTGCCGGTCGCGTCGGGGTTCGACGGATCGGAGAGCGGCGACACGACGCGGACCTCCTCGCCCGTGTAGAGGTGCGTCTGCTTGACGAGCTCCGCGCCGACCAGGATCCCGGGTAACAGCTGCGTGCGGCGGGACAGCGACGGCTCGAGCGGCACGTCGAGCACGCGGATCGCTTCGTCGATGTCCTCGCCGGAGTAGTCGCGCGGCGGCTCGTCGACGGTCACGAAGTCGGCCGGCGGCGGATCGAGGACCGGCTCCTGCACGGCATTCGCGTCGCCGCCGTACTCGCCGGCGTCGTCGGCTGCCGGGGGCACATCGTCCGCCGCGCCAGGTGCGTCATCGGCCTCGCCCCGCATCTCGGCGATGGTCGCCGGCGGCGGCGGCATCTCGTCGAGCGGCGGCGGCGGCGCCTCGCCCGGCGGTGGCGCCTCCCCCGACGCATCGCTCGGCGTCGGATCGTCGATCGGCTGGTTCGGATCGTCGATGTTGCCGCCGGTCGGCTGCGAGAAGTCGATCGGCTCGCCGACACCGGGCATGTCCGCGGGCGGCGGATCGACGACATCGCTGCCTTGCTGCGGCTGCGAGGGCACGGTGAGGTCGCGCGTGTCCTCGACGAGCGGTTCGAGCCGCGTCAGCGCGTCCTTGTCCTTGAGGTCGGAGACGAGGTCCGTGACCTTGCCGACCGTCTTCGGGTCGATGCCCTTGATGATGACGTTCATGCCGTTCTGGTTCGCGGCAATCACGACCTCGCTCTCGGCGTACGGTGACGACGCGACGACTCCGGTCACCTTGTCGACCTTGGCCTTGATCTCGCGCCACTCGGTGAAGTCGCCATCCTCCTTCGTGATCTGGATGTGCGCGTTCGAGCCCAGGATCTTCTGGCGCAGGTCGGTCTCGAAGCCACTCATCACGGCGAGCACGCAGACGAGCGCGCCGGTGCCGATCCACACGCCGACGAGCGGCACGGTGGTGAAGAACGAGAACACGTAGCGCAGCCCGCCGATGAGCAGCGCGAAGAACAGCAGCACGAAGCCGATCACCATCGTGAGCAGGACCCCGGTCGCCAGGCCGACCAGCCGCTCGCGCTCGAGCCCGAGCGGGTTATCGACCGTGATCAGCGTGGTCTTGGCGACGTACGCGAGGACGATGAGGAACAGCGCCACGTAGAGCACGGCGACCACGATGCGGCTGACCCGGTGGTCGCGCGCCATCAGGTAACGCCACGCGACGAACGACTTGAAGCCAACACCGAGGTTCAGGCTGCCGTGCGTGCGCGCCTGCTTCGCGGTCGGGTTGGCCAGTCCGTGCTCGATCGACAGCAGCCGCAGCGTGCCACGCAACAGTCCGATGAAGCCGAGCAC
>DAIRFU010000136.1:0-12815 GCA_036794935.1 Kofleriaceae bacterium
ACGTCGATCGAGAACTCCGAGATGCTGTCGATGCATCTCGACCGCGAACAGCTGCCGCACCAGGTGCTGAACGCCAAGCAGCACGCGCGCGAAGCGGAAATCGTCGCGCAGGCCGGAATGGCGGGCGTCATCACGATCGCGACGAACATGGCCGGACGCGGAACGGACATCGTGCTCGGCGGCAGCATCGAGCCGCAGATCCTGACGCTGCGCGAGGACCCCGCGGTCGAGCCTGCCGAGAAGCAGCGCCGCATCGAGACGATGCGCAGCGAATGGCAGGCGCGGCACGACGCCGTGATCAAGGCCGGCGGCCTGCACATCATCGGCACCGAGCGCCACGAGTCGCGGCGCATCGACAACCAGCTGCGCGGCCGCGCCGGTCGGCAGGGCGATCCGGGCTCGTCGCGATTCTACCTGTCGCTGCAGGACGACCTGCTCCGCATCTTCGGTCTCGACAAGATGACCGGGCTCATGGAGCGGCTCGGCCTCGAGGAGGACGTGCCGATCGAGTCACCGATGGTGACAAAGTCGATCGAGAACGCGCAGAAGAAGGTCGAAGGTCGCAACTTCGACCAGCGCAAGAACGTCCTCGAGTACGACGACGTGATGAACCAGCAGCGCAAGACGATCTACTCGCTGCGCCGCCAGATCCTCGAGGGCCGCTATCACCCGGAGCCGACCGAGGATCAGGAGAAGGAGGGCTTTGTCCCCGAGCCGGTCACCGAGAGCGGTGACTGGACGCAGGAGACGATCCGCCCCGACGTCGAGAAGACGCTCGGCAAGATGATCACCGAGCTCAAGGGCAAGGTCGCCGAGCGCGACGCGGCCCTCGCCCGCGGCGAGGCCGTCGGCGACACGCGGCCGGGCTGGCGCGTGCTACGCGCGGAGATCTGGCGTCAGTTCGGCACCTGGCTCGATATCGAGAAGCGCTACGACAAGGACGATCTGCTGGAGTGGGCATCGATCGAGGTCGCCGCCTCGCTGATCCAGCAGCGCGAGCGGCTCTACGATCTCGCGCACACGCAGATGGCGAACGTGATCGAGCACGTGCTCGATGCCGAGATGGGCGAGGACCAGTGGGACTGGAACCAGCTCGACGAGGCGCTCGCCGAGGCGTTCGACATCCCGTTCGAGCTCGACCACGGCACGCCCGACGAGGCGGCGACGCAGGTCTGGCCGGAGGTCGAGCAGAAGCTCGTCGAGCGCGAGAAGGAGCTGACGCGCGCGTGGCTCATGTACTTCATGCGCCACTTCTATCTCGAGGAGATCGACCAGCAATGGATCGAGCACCTCAAGACGATGGACGCCTTGCGCGAGGGCATCGGCCTGCAGGGCTACGGCCAGAAGGATCCCAAGAAGGAATACAAGAAGGCCGGCTTCACGATGTTCTCCGAGATGATGGAGCGGATCCAGGAGAACGTGATCAAGAAGCTGTTCCACGTGCAGATCAAGCGCGAGGAAGAGGCGATTCCGACGCTGCAGAAGGAAAAGCAGCGCCAGCTGATCGAGCAAGGCGTCGCCGACAAGGAAGACGAGACGACGGCCGACGGCGGCCAGCAGCAGGTCGCGCGCCGCGGCAAGGCCCGCACGGCCGGCGACGGTCCGACGACGGCGCCGATCAAGCGCGATCGCCCGAAGGTCGGCCGCAACGACCCGTGCCCGTGCGGCTCGGGCAAGAAGTACAAGAAGTGTCACGGCAAGGACGACGAAGCCGCCGCTCAGGAATAGCGCGGCCGGCACAGTGACACCCGCGCTCGGATGCGCGCGACGATCACGCACCACGCGCTAGCGCGATGCGTCACGCACGATCATGTGACGCCGCCACATTGATCTTCGCAGGGCGCGGACCGATGCTGCGCCCAACATCATGCGGATCGGCGTACCCAAAGAGATCAAGACGCAAGAGTTTCGAGTCGGCATGACGCCTGCGGGCGTCGCGATGCTCGCGCAGCGCGGGCACACCGTGCTCGTCGAACAAGGAGCCGGCGGCGGCTCGGCGATTCCCGACGACGCCTACGTCAAGGCGGGCGCGACGATCGTCGCCACTGCCGAGGAAGTGTGGGCGGCCGATATGGTCGTCAAGGTGAAGGAGCCGATCGCGCCCGAGTTCAAGCTCATGCGCAAGGACCTGCTCCTGTTCACGTACCTCCACCTCGCGGCGGCGCAGGAGCTCGGCAAGGAGCTGCTCAATCGCGGCGTCAACGGCGTCGCGTACGAGACGATCGAGCCGACGCCGGGCGATCTGCCGCTGCTCACACCGATGAGCGCGGTCGCCGGCCGGATGGCCGTGCAGGCGGGCGCGACGCACCTCGAGCGCGAGCGCGGCGGCAAGGGCGTGCTCCTCGGCGGCGTACCCGGCGTCAAGCGCGGCCGTGTCACGGTGATCGGCGCCGGCGTGGTTGGCGCGAACGCCGTCAAGATGGCGGTCGGCCTCGGCGCGAACGTGACCGTGCTCGACGTCAACTTGAAGACGCTCGCGTACCTCGATGACATCTACGCCGGCCGCATCTCGACGCAGTACTCCGATCCGCTGAGCGTCGAGCGCGCGGTGGTCGAGAGCGACCTCGTGATCGGCGCGGTGCTGCTGCCCGGGGCGCGCGCGCCACGGCTCGTCACCGAGAAGATGATCAAGGAGATGGAGGCCGGCTCGGTGATCGTCGACGTGTCGATCGATCAGGGCGGCTGCGTCGAGACCGCGCGGCCGACGTATCACGACAACCCGACGTACCTCGTCCACGACGTCATCCACTACATGGTGGCGAACATGCCGGGCGCGGTGCCGCGCACGTCGACGTACGCGCTGACGAACGCGACCATCAAGTACGTCGTCACGCTCGCCGACAACGGGCTCGAGAAGGCGGTGCAGGTCGTGCCGCACCTGGCGAGCGGAATCAACACCTACAAGGGCACCGTCCCGCACCCGGCGGTCGCCGAGGCGCTCGGAGTTTCCGCGACGCCGTTCCGCTCGTAAGCTGCTGATTTCACTCGGGAACGCGCGCTCCCGTGCGCCCTACCCGGATTGTCGGGAACATTGTCGGCGCGTCCGCAGGTAGACAGTCCTGAATGCTCGCCGTGAAGCAAAAGCGTAACGACTTCGAGAGGCAAGCCCTCGTCCATGTCGACGCGCTCTACGGTGCCGCGTACCGGCTGACGCGCAACCCTCGCGACGCCGAGGACCTGGTCCAGGACTCGCTGTTGCGCGCCTACAAGTTCTGGGACTCGTTCCAGCGAGACTCGAACTGCAAGGCGTGGCTCCTGCGCATCGTGACCAACACGTTCATCAACGAGTATCAGCGCCGCAAGCGCTCGCGCGAGGTGCTCGATGCCGCGTCCGCCGAGCAGGATGCGACCGATGGCGTGCTCGTCCACGCGAGCGCGCATGACAAGCAGTCCCCCGACAAGGCGCTGCTCGCCGCGAGCGTGTCCGATGACGTCCAGCGCGCGCTCGACGGACTGCCCGATGATTTCCGCACCGCCGTGATCCTCTGCGACATGCAGGGCCTCTCCTACAAGGAGATCGCCGAGATCATGGAGACGCCGGTCGGCACCGTGATGAGCCGACTGTTCCGCGGCCGCAAGCTGCTCGCGGCCGCACTGCGCGAGTTCGCGCTGACCGAGGGCTACGTGAAGCCCGACAACAAGATCGCCAAGCAGACCGGTGACACGATCGATCTGCAGAAGTACCGCGCCACGAAAGCGCGGGAGGGATCGCAATGAGCCTCTGTAACAGCATCGACACTCTCGCGATGGCGTACGTCGACGACGAGCTTGCTACCGAGGAGCGTCACGAGCTCGAAGCTCACCTCACCGAGTGCACGAGCTGCCGCAGCTCGCTCGATCGCGAACGCGCGGATCGCAGCATGGTGCGGCGTGCGCTCGCGGGGCCCGCGGCTCCGGACCTGTTGCGCGCACGGATCGGCCACGCGCTCGACGAGCAGGATCGCGACACGAACAAGCAGCAGCGGCGGCGCTGGTCGTCGTACCTGTTGCCGAGCTCCGCGATCCTGGCCGCGGCCGCCGCGATCGCCGTGTTCGTCGGCGTGCAAGCACCGAGCACCGATGATCACGTCCCGAACGTCGCCGAGGATGCAGCCCGCCAGGGCGCTCGCTCGCTGCCGCTCGAGGTCCAGGGCGCGAGCACGGGACCGTGGCTACAGCGGCACTTCGCATCGGATGTCCAGCCGCCGCAGTTCGTCGAGAGCGGCACTCAGCTGCTCGGCGCGCGCCTGTTGCCCAACGGGATCAATGGTCACGACGCGGCGCTGATGTCGTATCAGGTGCTGCTCGCCGGCCGGCCCCCGTTCGTGCTGTCGGTGGTTGCGGTACACGACCTCGACGGCGACGAGCTCCGCGCCGGCACCCCGGTCCGGGTCAACGGCCGCACCATGTTCGTGTTCGACTCGCACGACGAGCACGGGCGCCGCCAGACGGTGGTCTCCTACGTGGCGCCGAACAACGTGGGCTTCATGTTCGTCGCGCCCGAGCTGGCGGTGAACGAGCTGATCGGCCTCGTCAGCCGGACGAACCTCGTCGCTCCCTAGGAGCTGCGAATTGCTCTGAAGCACCTCTATAAGGGGCGCCTTCTGTGAAGCCGATCTGTAAGTCGGCTATCATCGTCGCAGGGGAATGAGCCGCCGCATCCTACTGATCGATGCCGAAACCGAGTTCCGCGACACGCTGACGCAGCAGATCGGCCGGTATCGAGTCGTCGTGATGACGGAGCCCGACGCCGACCGCGCGCTCGGGCTTGCCACCTCGGATCCTCCGGATCTCATCATCATCGCCGTCGAAGAGCCGGATAAAGCCGGGTTCAAGACGTTCCAGAAGACGCGCAAGGCGGTGGGCACGAAGGTGCCGATCGTGCTCATCACGAGGTCCCTGTCGGCGGACAGCTTCGCGAAGCACCGCAGCCTCAAGGTCCACGCGAGCGAGTACATCGACAAGCGCGGGCTCACGTCGGACGAGCTGATCGGCAAGCTCGACAACCTGATCGGGCTGGGCGATCTCGAGGAAGAGAGCATCTCGATCCCGATCGACGACGAGATCCCGATGGAGATCGCCGAGGGCGATGTCGTGCTCGACGAGCAGCTCGGTGATGACGCGGCGGCGGAGTTCGACGAGCACGAGATGGCCACCGTGGGCACCCACAACATGGCGCTGGTCGACCAGATGGTCTCGGCCGAGACCGACGCGGCATTCGACGCGCTGCTCGGCGACGACGAGCCGATGCAGGAGCTGCCGCCGCGCGGCCTGCCCGGCGTGGCCGTGGAGCCGGCACGGTTCGAGCCCGCACCGCTCGAGGCGATCGACGAGCCGATCGACGAGCCGATCGACGAGCCGATCGACGAGCCGATCGACGAGCCGATTGCCGAGCCCGTTGCCGATCCGATTCCCGAGCCGGTCGCCGCCGTGGTCGAGGGCGTGCCGGAAGCGACCGCCGACGTGGCCGACCTGTCGGGCATCCCCGAGCCGGTGCCGCACACGTTCGATGACGACGAGGAGCCGGTGCCCCAGCAGTCCGAGTGGGATGCCGAGAGCATCCCCGAGCGGATCCTGGATGGCGGCCGGCCGACCGGTGTCTACGACGTCCAGGACGAGGCCGCGCTGGCGTCCAGTGCGAGCGAGAGCCACGACCTGCCGGTGGACATCGAGGACGAGGCGGCCGAGCAGACGATGGCCGGCGACGCCGTCGCCGACGACGAGCTCGGTCACCTGTCCGTGGCCGAGCACAGCGACGAGGACAGCGACCAGCCGCTCGCACCCGTCGAGGTCGAGGCGGCCGGCGATGAGGACGCGGCGCAGGAGGTCTCGCTGTCATCGATCCCGATCGACGACGACGATCTCGTCGCGCTCGACGACGACGCGATCGAGGAGATCGAGGACGCACCCGAGCTGGGGGAGACCGGCAGCGACGCGGCGATCCTCGGCGCGCCCGCCGTCGACCACACGCCGCAGCCGCGCGACATCGTCGCGGCCGAGCCGATGCGCGCCCGGCGGGCGACCGGCTCGCAGGCCTCGATCGATCTCGGCCTCGATCGGCTGGCCCAGGATGCGCAATCCGAGCAGTCGGGCGTCTACGACCGCAGGTCGCTCCGCAAGATCGGCGAGCTCGAGCGTCAGATCGCGCAGCTCAAGAACGAGCTCGAGCGCGCACGCACCGCCGCGGAGACCGCGGCCAAGGGAAGCAGCCGCGAGAGTCAGTTCCTGAACCTGCGCGAGTCAAATCTCGCGAAGGAGCGCGAGCTCAAGCAGGTCAAGACGGCGCTCGAGCACCAGAGCAAGGAGCTCGCCGAGGCGACCGAGAAGCTGCGCCAGGCGCAGCACGCGAAGACCGCGCTCGAGGCGAAGAACGGCGAGCTCGAGCAGAAGCTGTTCGAGGATGGTGGCAAGGTCAAGGAGCTGGCCGCGAGCCTCAAGGCCGCGACCACCCAGGCGGCGCAGCTCGAGCAGGATCTCGAGGCGAAGACGAAGGCCCTCTCGGCGGTCGAGGCGAGTGCCGCCCAGCTCGAGAGCGATCTCGCGAGCGAGCGCGCGTCGGGCGCGGCGTCCGCATCGGAGGCCGAGGCCAAGCTGCGCGCCGAGCGTGACCAGCTGCTCGTCCGCCACAAGGGCGAGCTCGCGGCCGCACGCGCCGAGGTCGAGGCGACGGCCGAGCTGGCGCAGCAGCGGCTGCGCGAGGAGCTCGAGGCCGCCCGCACCGCGGCGGTCGCCGAGGCGATCGAAGACACGCGGAGCGCGAGCGCCACCACGCATCGCGAGGCCATCGCCGCGCTCGAGGACACCCACAACCGCGAGCTCGTCGAGATCAAGGCCGAGCATGCGGGCGAGCTGAGCCGGATCAAGAACGAGCTCGGCGGCCAGATCCAGCAGCTCGAGGCCGCGGTGCGCGAGGCCGAGGCGTCGCGCGAGGCCGCCGTCGCCGCCGCTGCCGAGGAGCGGGATGCGGCTGTCGCGGCCGCCGAGCAGGCCCGCGATGCGGCCGTCGCCGCCGCGAACCAGGCGCGTGACGCCGAGGTCAGCGCGGCCCAGGCCGAGCGAGAGGTCGCCGTCGCCACGGCGCAGCGCGAGCGTGACGAGGCCGTGACCGCTGCCACGCGCGAGCGCGAGGCCGCCGTCGCCGCCGCGCACCGAGAGCGTGACGAGGCCATCAGCGACGCCACGCGCGAGCGTGAGGCCGCGAGCCGCGAGCGCGAGGCCGCCATCGCCGCCGCGCACCGCGAGCGCGACGAGGCAATCGCCGCGGCCCAGCGCGAGCGCGACGAGGCCGTCACCGCGGCCGAACAGGCGCGCGTCGCAGCCGTCGCCGCCGCCGAGCAGGAGCGCGTCGTCGCCGTCGCCGCCGCCGAGCAGGCGCGCGTCGCGGCCGTTGCCGCCATCGAGGAGCAACGGATGCTCGAGACCGAGCAGCTCAAGGCCCAGCACGCGGCGGACCTCGAGTCGCTGGCGGAGGAGCACGCCGAGGCCCAGGAGCGCGATGCCCAGTCGCACGGCCAGGCGCTCGGCCAGCTCAAGCAGGAGCTCGATCGCGCGACCGCCGCGTACGAGGTCAAGCTCGCGACCGCGCGGCACGATAACGAGCAGCTCGCCGTGCAGCACCAGCACGAGAAGGCCACGCTCGCCGAGGCGCACGACCAGGCGCGCACCGCGCTCGAGGCCAGGCACGCCGACGAGCTCGCGGAGCTCGCCGACGCTGCGCGGCGCACGGCCGAGCAGCACCGCGCCGCGCTCGCCGAGCAGCAGTCGACGTACGAGACCCAGATCGCCGAGCTCCAGGAGGCCGCGGCGCGCGAGATCGCCGAGCTGCGCGGGCAACTCCACGCGACCAAGAAGGCCGCCGACGAGGCCGCCGCGCGCCACGAGGTCGAGCGCGAGGAGGCGGCGCGTGCCCACGCGGCCGCGCTCGCCGAGCTCGAGGCCAAGCAGGAGCGAGCGCTCGCGGTCGCGAGTGGCGAGCACCTCAAGGCGAAGTCCGTCGCGGACGCCGAGCACAAGCAGGCGGTCGCGGCGCTCAAGGCCGAGGCCGACCGCATGCTCCAGCAGCTCGAAGCCGAGCGTACCAAGGCGATCCAGGACCTCGAGGCCGAGCGCGAGGACCTGCGCAAGGGCCTCTCGGGTGCGCGTGACTCGCTCAAGCGGTCCGAGGGCGAGCTCGCGTCGGCCGTCCAGACGATCGCCGATCGCAACGCCGACCTGCGCACCCACGCGCAGGCGATCGCCGAGCGCGACCAGCGGATTGCCGAGCTGCGCGCCGAGCTCGAGTCCATCGAGCAGGAGAACGCGAACTATCAGGAGCAGGTCCTGCGCGCCTACCAGAAGATCAAGAGCGACGAGGCGATGGTCGCGCGCGCCCGCAAGGCGATGGCGATCGCGCTCACGGTGCTCGACGACGAGGGCAATCCGACCTCCTCGTCCGGCTCGTCGAGCTGACGCCACGTCGCGTGACGGCCATCCCGACACGCGGGGTCGACGTGACCGGGTGCAGGGCGCTGAAGAACGCGCCCGGCCAGGCGGGAGCAGAAGCCGACGAGTGCTTCATCGTCGGGCCGGACGCGCGCAAGGAACGGCCGGATCTCGCGATCGAAGTCGTGGTCTCCCACGGCGGCATCGACAAGCTCGCGATCTACGCAAGACTCGGCATACGCGAGGTCTGATTCTGGCGCGATGGCACGCTCGAGCTCCACGGGCTTCGCGGCAGCAGCTCCGAGCCGCTCGACCGCAGCGCCGTACTGCCCGGCCTCGATCACGAGCTCCTCATCGGGTTTCTCGATCAGCCGACGACCACGGCCGCGATACGCGCGTACCGCGCCGCACGGCGCGCCTGATCGCAGCGAGTCTGCACCAAGACGCCTCCGCTCCACGCCCCTGGCGTAGACTGCGCGTCTCCGTGCTGCGCCTCGTGCTCGCGATCGTCTGCGTGTCGACCGGCGCTCCGTTCGCGCGCTGGGCCGCACCTGCCCCCCCGCTCGCGATCGCGGCGCTGCGCGTCGGGCTCGCCTCGCTGCTGCTGTTCGGCGCCGGTCGGCGCGAGATCAAGCAGCTCGCGGTGCTCGGCGCGCGCGAGCGCTGGCTCGTCGTGGCGAGCGGCGCCCTGCTCGGCCTCCACTTCGGCTCGTGGATCGCGTCCCTGTCGTTCACCTCGACCGCGGCGTCGGTCGCGATCGTCTGCACGAACCCGATGTTCGCGGCGCTGTTCGGCACCTTCCTCGGCGACCGCGTCACCTCGCGCGAGATCGCGGGCATCGCGATCGCCGGTGCGGGCTGCGCCGTGCTCGCCGGTGGCGACTGGCAGGCGGGCGGCGACGCCCTGATCGGTGACGGGCTCGCGCTCGTCGGCGCGGCGAGCGCGGCGGCGTACCTCGTGATGGGCCGCCGGCTGCGCGCGCACGTGCCGCTGTTTCCGTACCTCGGCGCGGTCAACGGCATCGCCGCCCTCGCGCTCGTCGGCGCGGCGCTCGCGACCGGCGCGAACCTCACCGCCCTGCCCGCGCAGACCTACCTCGCGTGCGCGGGCGCGGCGCTCGTCGCGTCGTTCGTCGGCCACAGCCTGCTCAACGCGGCGGTGCGCGTGACCCCGACGCACCTCGTCGCGCTCGCGGTGCTCGGCGAGCCGATCGGCAGCTCGCTCATCACGTGGGCCGCGTTCGGCGAGCAGCCACCGATTCACGCCGTGCTCGGCGGCGCGATCGTGATCGCCGGCATCGGCGTCGGGTTCGTGAAGCGACGCTAGGCCAGCGCGCGGGCGATCGGCGCGTCCTTGCCCTGCTGCCACAGCGAGCGCTCGATGCCGAGCAGGAGCGGGCCGAACGTCGCGGGGTCGAGCGCGGAGACGACGAACCCACCACCATGCTGCGCGAGGTGATCGGCATCGGCGGGCTCGAGCTGGTCGGCCTTGTTCCAGACCAGGATGCGCGGCTTGTCCGACAGGCCGAGGTCCGCGAGGATCGCCTCGACGGCGCGGATCTCCTGGTCGCGATCCGGATCGCTCGCATCGACGACGTGGACGAGCAGGTCGGCATCGTCCATCTCCTCGAGCGTCGCGCGGAACGCGGCGACCAGCTCCTTCGGCAGGTCGCGGATGAAGCCCACGGTGTCGGTGATCACGACCTCGCGCTCCTGCGGGAAGCGCAGGCGGCGGCTGATCGGATCGAGGGTCGCGAACAGCTTGTCGGCCGCGATCGCGTTGCCCTCGGTGAGCGCGTTGAGCAGCGTCGACTTGCCCGCGTTCGTGTAGCCGCAGATCGCGATGATCGGCACGTCGCGGCTGGTGCGGCGCTGGCGGCGGAGCCTGCGATCCTCGGCGAGATCGGTGAGCCGCCGGTCGAGCAGCTGGATGCGCTCGCGCGCGCGACGGCGGTTGATCTCGAGCTTCGTCTCGCCGGGGCCGCGGCCGCCGAGGCCCGCCTGGCCACCGGGACCGGCGGTGAGGCGCGACATCATGGTGTTCTTCTCGGCGAGACGCGGCAGCGCGTAGCGCAGCTGGGCGAGCTCGACCTGCAGCTTGCCGTCGCGGCTCGATGCGTGCTGCGCGAAGATGTCGAGGATCAGCATCGTTCGATCGAGGACCTTCAATTCGGTCGCCTCGCTGATCGCGCGCGCCTGGCCGGGCGTCAGATCGGGATCGAAGATCACGACCTCGGCACCGAGCTGCATCGCGCGGAGCAGGATCTCCTCGAGCTTGCCGCGGCCGACCAGGAACTTCGGATCGGGCTCGGGGCGCCGCTGGACGATCACGTCGAGCACCTTGACGCCGGCGGTGCGGCACAGCTCCCGGAGCTCGGCGATGCGCGCCTCGGTATCGCGGGCCCGGCCGAGCTCGACGTGGACGACGAGCGCGCGGTCCTTGCCCTGATCGGTCGAGGCGACGCGGTGAGCGCGGCCGAACTGCTGCTCGACGCGCGTGATCAGCTCGATGAAGTTCGTGCGCGGCGCGGTCGCCGACTCGGCCGACAGCTCGACGGCGGGCCCGTCGGGGACCATGTGAGCCGTGAACAGCTTGCCGGGACGACCAGCCGCGTCGACGGTGATCGCGGCGACCGCATCGAGACGCAGCAGCGCGAGATCGGTGAGATCATCGCGGGTGAGAGATTCCCCCCGCAGGTGGGTGTGGACGAGGCGCAGGCCGCGGAAGCGTCCACCGCCGCCGCGGATACGGCCGAAGTCGGGCAACACGATCTTCGAGGCATCGCCGACCATCACGTGCTGGATCGCACCACGCCGATCGATGAGCACACCGACCTGGCGGTGCAGCTCCGCCGTCTGCGCGGCGAGCTGTGTGGCAAGCTCGGCGGACACCACATCCGTGGGCGCAACGCGTCGGCGATACAGGCGCTCGAGCGCCTTGATCTCACTTGCCTTGAGTCCTTGGGTATTGCCCGTTACCTGATCGCTCACGCGAGAGCAATCTACCCGTTGCAGCGCCGGGTGCCACAGATATAGTCGCCCCTGTGAAGGGGAAGTTCCGCGCGCTCGTCGCTCACCCTCAGACGGAAGCACTCGGCGAGCTGGCTGAATTGCTAGGCTCGACCGGGCTCGCCGTCGAGACCGCGCGCTCGACGGTCGAGGCGCTCAACAAGCTGCGCTCGGCGCCCGCGCACGTGATCGTCGCACACCACGTCACCGGCAACTTCGATGGCGTCGGGATGCTCGAGGGCAGCGTGCTGCACGCGCCCGACGCGCTGCGCATCGCGCTCGTGTCGTCGCCGGACGAGGCCGTGGAGCTCGATTACCGGCCCGCGCACGGTGGCACCATCATTCGCCTGATCGCGCGGCCGAGCGAGCGCAGCCGGCTCGTCGCGCTCGTCAACGAGGGCGTCAAGCTGCTCAACCTGGTCGAGCAGCAGCGCGACCTCGTCCGCAAGCTGTCACTCGATCAGACAAAGCTGCAGCGCCGCGAGCTCCTGCTCGACACGGTCGTGAAGGAACGGACGAAGGAGCTCGAGGAGAGCTACGAGAAGCTCAAGGCCGCGAACCGCCAGGCGCTGTTCGGGCTCGCCGAGGCGATCGAGGCGAAGGATCCGTACACGAAGGGCCACTGCGGTCGCGTCGCCGCGTACTCGCTCGTGCTCGCGAAGGAGGCCGGCTACCCGGTCGACGGTCTCGAGACGCTCGAGTTCGGCGCGTTCCTCCACGACATCGGCAAGATCGGCATCAAGGATGCCGTGCTGCTCAAGCCGGGTCCGCTCGACGACGTCGAGTGGGTCCACATGCGCGAGCACCCGGTGAAGGGCTACGAGATCGCATCGAAGATCGAGATGCTCAAGCCGATCATGAGCGCGGTGCGCAACCACCACGAGCGCTGGGACGGCAGCGGCTATCCCGACAAGATGGTCGCCGAGGAGATTCCGCTCGCGGCGCGCATCGTCGCGATCGCCGACGCGTTCGACGCGATGGCCACCGATCGACCGTACAAGCAGGCGCTGCCGCTCGAGGAGTGCGAGGCGGTGCTGCGCAAGACGGCGGGCAAGATGTACGACCCCGAGCTGATCGAGGTCTTCGTGACGCGCCACCTCGGCACGCTCTATCGCGAAGACTACGCCGACGAGGCCTACGACGACGGCTTCGAGGCGGACGCCGCGTCGAAGTAGCTACCGCTTCTTCTTCGGCAGGTCGCGGCGCTCGATCTCCGCGCCGCGCAGCGTGTACGCGACCCCGCCACGCGTCGGATCCCACGGCAGCACGATCGAGTCGGCGTCGTCGCTGGGGGCGTCGTTCCAGGTGTCCGGAGAAAATCCGATCGACGGCTTTGGCTTGACCACGAGCTCGGCGCCCCTGACGGTCTTCACCACGTCCCACGTCGTGTCGAGCAGGCGCTCGCG
>DAIRFU010000137.1:0-12780 GCA_036794935.1 Kofleriaceae bacterium
CGATGTTGCGCGGCACGAGGTCGATCGCGGTGACCCGGGCACCGCGCCGGGCCGCCAGGGCGCGCGCGAGCTGGCCGGTGCCGCAGCCGACCTCGAGCACGCGGCTGCGCAGCGGCAGCTCGGCGAGCAGGCGCCGGGCGGCGGCCTCGAGCGGGTCCTCCGTTCGAGCCGCTGGCGCGGCGACCGGATCGAAGTGGGCGCGGAGCACGTGGGCAGACGGCGGCATCTCGCTGGCGAAACGCGCGGGCCACCGCGGGTATTTCCCCGCGGCATTTCGTCACCCCCGTCGCCGTGCGCCCTACCTCGTCGTACTCGACACACCGCCTCGACGAGGTCAGCGAACTCACGAGATTCATCATTCTTGATGACCGGCGCGAAGTCCCGCCAGATCATGGTGTGGAGCTCTCGCGCGGTAGCATCGCCGAACGCCCCTGGGCGATCACGCTGGCCACCTTCGCTCGCCGCGGTGCGAGCGGCCAGCTCACGCTGATCGCCGATCAGAAGCGCTACTCGATCGCATTCGAGCGCGGCCGGATCGTCGCCGCGCGCTCGCCGATGATCGCGGACAGCGCCGCACGCGTCGCGCTCACCGCGCACCTGATCTCGAGCTCGCAAGCGCAGGAGCTGCAGCGACAGCTCGCGCGCGTTCCGAGCCGCGACGATATCGATGCGCTCGCCGAGATCGCGCAGCTGTCCGCGACGCAGGTCAACCGGCTACGCTGCGAGGCGATCATTCGCCGCGCGGCCCGCACGTTCGCCCTCGAGGTCGGCGAGTACATCTTCGAGGACAAGAGCTGTCTCCCCGGCCCGCGCGGCGATGCCGACATCCGCGCCGTCGTCTATCACGGCATCCGCATGCACCTCTCCGAGCAGCGCCTGGCCGCGGACCTGCGCCAGCTCGGCGGCGCGCGCTTCGCGCTCGAACCCGATACCTCCGAGGAGCTGAACCGCTTCGGCTTCTGCGACGGCGAGTGGCCGGTGCTCGCCGCCCTGCGCGAGGGCGCGAGCCTGCCCGAGCTCGAGGCGCGCTTCCGCGAGGTCGATCCGCGCACCATGCATGCGGCGATCTACGCGCTCGTCGCGTGCGGCACCGCGCGCGTCCTCGCATCCGCCCGCGCGCCGACACCGATCAACATCCCGCGCACCAAGACGAACCCGGAGCTCGCGGCCGAGGCGGCCGAACGAGCGCAGCGCGCGCTCAAGCACGAGCAGGTCGAGACCGCCGTGCTCGAGCTCAAGAAGGCGGTCGAGCTGGTCCCGAATGATGTCGACTACACCGCGTTGCTCGGCTGGGCCCTGTTCTGTGCGGCGCAGGACAAGCGCGCGATCGCAGGGGAGACCAAGAAGGCGCTCGAGCGCGCGCTGTACCACTCGGAGAAGCCGCACCTCGCGCGCTTCTATCTCGGCCGCGTCGAGCGCATGCTCGGCCGCGACCGCGAGGCGCTCCGGCACTTCCATGCCGTGCTGATGACCGAGCCGGACCACCGCGACGCGTCGGCCGAGATCCGGGTGCTCGAGGCGCGGCTGCGCCAGCAGCGCGCGAACTGACCACAGCGTGGCAACCGAGCACAGTTGATTGCCGGCACGCTCCGGACGATGACCGGAGCGTGATCAAGGACCTCTGGTACAAGAACGCGATCCTGTATTGCGTCCATGTCGGCGCGTACATGGACTCGAACGGCGACGGCTGCGGCGACTTCGAGGGCCTGATGCGCCGGCTCGACTACTTGCAGGGGCTCGGCGTCACGTGCATCTGGCTGATGCCGTTCCAGAAGTCACCGCATCGCGACGATGGCTACGACATCAGCGACTACTACACGGTCGACGAACGGTACGGCTCGCTCGGCGACTTCGTCGACTTCACCCACGAGGCGAAGCAGCGCGGGATCCGCGTGATCATGGATCTCGTCGTCAATCACACCTCCGACCAGCACCCGTGGTTCCAGCAGGCGCGCCGCGACAAGGATTCGAAGTACCGCGACTACTACGTCTGGTCCGACAAGAAGCCGAAGGACGCGGACGAGGGCATGGTGTTCCCGGGCCCGCAGAAGACGACGTGGACGAAGGACGCCGCCGCCGGGATGTACTACTTCCATCGCTTCTACGAGTTCCAGCCCGACCTCAACACGCAGAACCCGGAGGTCCAGGAGGAGATTCGCAAGATCATGGGCTTCTGGCTCGAGCTCGGTGTCTCCGGGTTTCGCATGGATGCCATCCCGTTCGTGATCCAGAAGCAAGGCGCCGACAAGAAGCACGCACCGATGTACGAGATGTTGCGCGACATGCGCGAGTTCCTGCAGTGGCGCCGTGGCGACGCGATCATCCTCGCCGAGGCGAACGTCACGCCGGATCACAACATGACGTACTTCGGCGAGGACGGCGATCGCATCCACATGATGTTCAACTTCTGGGTCAACCAGCGCATCTTCTACGCGCTGGCTAGCCACGACGTGCGGCCGCTCGCGAAGGCGATCGAGCAGACGCGTGGCCGCCCGGACACCGCGCAGTGGGCGATGTTCTTGCGCAACCACGACGAGCTCGACCTCGGCCGGCTCGACGACAAGCAGCGCGAGATCGTGTTCGAGGCGATGGGGCCAGACACGTCGATGCAGCTCTACGACCGCGGCATCCGGCGCCGGCTCGCGCCGATGCTCGACGGCGATCGCCGCCGGCTCGAGCTCGCGTACAGCCTGATGTTCACGCTTCCCGGTACGCCGGTGCTGCGTTACGGCGACGAGCTCGGCATGGGCGAGAACCTGCGCCTCAAGGAGCGCAACGCGGTGCGTACGCCCATGCAGTGGTCGACCGAGCCCCAGGCCGGCTTCACCCGCGCCGACGATGCGTACTTGCCGGTGATCGACGATGGCCCGTATGGCTTCGCCAAGGTCAACGCCGCCGACCAGAAGACGGATCCGAACTCGCTGCTCAACTGGACGACGCGGATCATCCGCATGCGGAAGGAGACTCCCGAGCTCGGCTGGGGCGACTTCGAGCTGCTCGATACCGGCCATCACGCCGTCCTCGCGCTGCGCCACCACTGGCGCGACAACAGCGTCGTCACGATCCACAACACCGCGGGCGAGTCCCTGCAGATCGAGCTCCACCTCGGCGATCAGGCCGGCCGCAAGCTCGTCAACCTGCTGGCGCAGGATCACAGCGAGGCCGACCACCGCGGCCGCCACCGCATCGTGCTCGAGCCGTACGGCTATCGCTGGTACCGCGTCGGCGGCCTCGGCTACCTGCTCGACCGCAGCAGCTACTGACCGGCGGCCATCTCGAGCTCGGCCATCGCCTCGCCGCAATAGACCGCGAGCCGCTGCAGGTGGGGCAGTGTTTCGCGGCAGCCGGTGAAGCCGAAGCACATCTGGCCCGCGTAGCTGTTGCACGTGATGTTGAGCGCCTGGCCGTGCACCGGGATCGACATCGGGTACGTCGCCTCGAGGCGCGCCCCTCGGAAGTACAGCGGCTCCTCGGGGCCGGGCACGTTCGAGATCACGATGTTGAACGTCGGCCGGACGTGCCCCGCGGTCGACGGGATCATCTGCAGCATCGACGGCGCGAGGAGCAGCGCGCTGTACTGGAGGATCGCGGACCTCGACATCCCCTGCAGCACCTGCTTCGCGCTGCGGGTCGAGTCGATGATCTCGGTGAGGCGCTCGCCGGCATCCTCGACGTCGGTCGCGAGCGACACGAGGATCGCGCCGACCGAGTTGCCGCCGCCGTCCTCGTCCTTCGCACGCACCGCGACCGGCACCATCGCGATCAGCGGCTCCGCCGGCAGCGCATCCTGCTCGAGCAAGTAGCGGCGCAGGCTCGCCGAGCACAGCGCGAGGACGACGTCGTTGAGCGTGCCGCCGGCCGCCTTCGCGACGGCGCGCAGCCGCGCGGTCTCGACGCGCTGGGTCGCGAATCGCCGGCTCTTGCTGATGCGCGCGTTGAGCAGGCACTTCGGTGCCTGGCGCGGCGTCACGAACTCGTGGTCGCCGTGGCGCGCACTGTCGATCAGCCTCTTGAGCGCGCGGGCCGCCGTCTTCGCCGCACCGTACTGCTCGCGCACGATCGCGAGCAGCTGGGGGAAGTGGACGGCGGCTTCGCCCTCGGGCCGAGGCGCGCGCGCCGGCGGCGGGATCGAGAAGAACAGCGGCCGATCGCGATCGTCCGGACTCGACGACAGCGCGTTCGCGAGGATCCGCATCGCGGCGAACCCATCGATCAGCGAGTGATGAACCTTGACGTACATCGCGAAGCGGCCACCCTCGAGGCCCTCGATCAGGTGCGCCTCCCACGGGGGCCGGTGAAAGTCGATGTGGTGCCCGTGCAGGCGCGACACCAGGATGCCGAGCTCGCGCTCGTCTCCGGGCGACGGCAGCGCCGAGCGCCGCACGTGATACTCGAGGTCGACCTCGTCCTGCTCGACCCAGGCCTGCAGCGGGTTCCACAGGAAATCAGGAGTACGCAGGCGCATGTTCCACGGCCGCTGCACCTCGGCGCCACGGATCTCCGCCATCAGCTCGCGCAGATCGCCCTTCGGTAGCGGCGCGAACGGCATCATCGCCGCGACGTGCATCATCTGCTCGCGCGACTCGCCGTAGAGGAACATCGCGTCACTCGGCAAGAGCCGCTTCACGCGCACGATCCTAGCAGTGCGCGCGCCGTACAGGAGGTTCAGCGGCTCGGTTACGCGCCGGGCTTGTGCGGCAGCCGCTCGCCCGCGGCCACGGGCAAGAGGCCCCGGCGCATCTCGACGACCGAGTGAGTCCGCGCGCGCAGGGTGGCGGCCAGGTGCTCGAACGCCGGCCAGGGGTCGACCGACTGGCCGCAGGTGAACAGATCGACCGCCGCAAACCCGTACTCGGGCCACGTGTGGATCGCGAAGTGGGACTCCGCGATCACGACGACCCCGGTGACGCCGTGCGGCGTGAACGCGTGCACGAAGTCATGGATCGGGGTCGCGCCCGAGCACGTCACCGCGGCGAGCAGCTCGGTACGGATGTGCTCCGGCCGATCCAGCAGCTCTCGATCGCAGCCGTGATATTCGCCGAGCAGGTGCCTGCCCAGTGACTGCATCCCCATCGCCGTACTGTCAGCGATGGGACGAGCCGTTGTCCACTACCGCCGGTAGAAGTAACCACCACCACCGAGCAGGAGTGCGAGCAGGACGAGCACGATGATCCAGGCAGTTGTCGACATGGTCAGTACCTCCGTACCTACGTACGAGCAAGCAACATGCCCGGCGCTACAGTGATCGGGTGAGCAAAGCTTTTACGAAGGACGACGAGGGCACGCCCCCGGTCCCGCTGCGCAAGCGCGGCGCACCGGTCCCGGACCCGAACTTCGTCACGCCCGCGGGCGCGCGTGCGGCGCGGGCAGAGCTCGATCAGCTGACGCGCGCTGCGGGCGATCCGGACCGCATCCGCGAGCTCGCCGAGCACCTCGCGACCGCGCAGGAGGTGCCGCCGGAGGATCGCGAGATGGTCGGGCTCGGCGCGGCGGCGACGTTCGAGGATGACGCGGGGAAACAGACGACGTACAAGCTCGTCGGCGCGATCGAAGCGGACACCCGCCGCGGCTGGCTGTCGTGGCAAACGCCGATCGCGAATGCGCTGTGGGGTGCGCGGGTTGGCGACAGCGTGGAGCTGCCGCGCGGCGCCGAGGTCGAGATCGTCGCGATCCGCTACGACGACTGACGCTACATGAAGTTGCGCGTGTGCAGTGCGGACAGCGCCGCCGCCTCATCGGCTGGAAACCCGAGCCGGATCAGGCGCTGGCGACGGCCGTCATCCATGTCGCGCACCAGCTCGACGACCGCGGCGTGTCCGCGGCGCAGCGCCGCCGGCGTCCAGTCACCGGCGGCGAGCAACACGAGCGCATCGAACACCTCGCCATTGAGGCCGGCGGTATTCGCGAGCGCGCCGTGCCGCCGCTCGATGGCGGCGGCCAGCCGGCCGCGCAACGTGGGATCCTCGCCGATGTGGCGGCCCAGGTGCGCGAGCCCGAACGCGACGTGGCGCGCCTCGTCCTGCGCGGCGAGCCGGGCGACCTCGCGCGTGCAGGCATCCGGCGCGTGGTCGCGCAAGAACCACAGCAGCGCCAGGAAGCTGCCCTCGCCGAGCACCGAGAGCAGGAAGCTGGCGACCGCGAAGTCGGGTTCGTCGAACAGTGTCGCGAGTGATGCCTGACCGCCCGCCGTCGAGAGCCCGAGCTGGGTACGGCGCAGCCGCGCACGGCGCGTGAACACCTCGATGTGACGCGCCTCGTCGGCGGCCTGGATCGCGAGCAGCTGCATGACCTCGCGGAAGTGCGGGTGCAGCCTGCCGAGGAAGCGGGTCGGCACGAGGAGCGCGGCGGTCTCGTTCTCGATCAGGTACGTCATCACCTGGACGACCGCATCCTCGACCTCCTCGGGGTGCTCGATCGGCGCATCCCAGGGCACCGCCGTGGCCGGATCCCACTGCGCGGCCGCGGCCTGCGCGTAGAGGCGCGCCGCCTCGTCGGCCCAGACCTCGACGCGCTCCGCGAACCACAGGCCGACGTCGGGCACGCCGCCCTCGACCAGCGCACCACGGGCGGCGAGTCCCCAGCGCGCCGGCGCGTGGTCGGCCACCCGATCGACGCGCCCTGCCCGCTCGGCCCCGCGCCAGCGATCGTGCGGCGAACGCGTGACGGCCCACCCCAGATCGATCGTCTCGGCGTGATGCCCCTGCGCGCGGCACCACGCCGGCAGGTCGGTGGCCAGCGTCGCCGCGCTGCCGCGCACGATCACGCGCTCGCTCGCGCGCAGCGCGTGCTGGACCAGCAGGTGCGCCCCCTCGTCGAGGCCGAGGTCGCCGAGATCGATCGTTTGGGTCATCGCGCGGCTACCCACGCATCGAGCGTGCCGAAGCGATCGCAGGCCCGCTCGAGTAGCGCGTAGCCCGCAGTCCGGCCGGGCTGCCACACCTTGAGCCCTTCCATGTCGAGCAGCGGCCGGACCGCCGGATCCGCGTAGGACATGGCGAGCAAGAGCTCGCGGAATCGCGCGACGCTCGGCGGGGCGCCATCGAGCACGGTCATGTTGCAGTGGTCGTAGGCCGGCGTCGCGTGGACCACGCGGGTCGGGCCGAGCCCCTCGCGCGCGAACGCGAGCCGGTTGCCGTCGATCACGCACGCGGCATCGACCGTGCCGGCGAGCAGCGCCTTGACCGCGTCGCGCTCGCCGCCGACGTGATCGCCGTGCTTGCCGACGAGCACGTCGTGGCGGACGACCTCGACCTCGACGCCAGCGTCGGCGAACGAGAGCAGCGGGATCAACGTCGCCTGCGGCGAGTCTGCTGCACCGACGCCGACGCGCTTGCCGCGCAGGTCGGCGAGTGACGTGACCGGGCTGTCCTCGCGGACGAGCACCACGCTCGTCAGATCGCGATCGGTGTCCCGCATCGCGATCGCCGAGGCATCGCGGCCGTGCTTGTGGGCGAGCCTCACGGTCTCGATCCAGGCGAGCGGCGAGTTCCACGCGAGGTGGATGTCACCGCGCAGGTGCGCGTCGACCTGGCGCTCGTAGTTCGTGTACAGCACGTAATCGAACGCGAGGCCGCGCGCCGCGAAGTACGCGAGGAAGCCGTCCCAGATCGGCACGACCTTGGCGTCGTACGCGACCGCTCCAAGTAGCAAGGTATCGGTCATCGTTCACCTCAGAATAGCGGCAGGCCGCACACGGCCTTGCCGATGAAGTCATAGAGCACGTCGGTGGTGGGCGCCATCACCAGCGCGGCGCGCGAGTCGCGGAACACGCGCTCGACGCCGACATCCTTGCGGTAGGCCGCACCGCCGCACACGCGCATCGCGAGGTCACCGACCTCCGCGGCAGCTTCGCCGGCGGCGGCCTTGCTCTCGAGCACGCGCAGCGTCGCGTCCGCACGCCCCGCCGCGAGGGCGGCGATCGTGTCGGCATTGAGTGCCTTCGTCTGATCGGTCTTGATTCGCATCCGCGCGACGAACGCGCGCAGCGTCGGCAGATCGGCGAGCGAGCTGCCGGCGTGCTCGAGCTTGGCACCGCCGACGTGCTTCGCCGTGCGCTCGACCGCTGCCTCCATGAGACCGGCCGACACCGACGCGTTCAGCACGTTGAAGGACGGCAGCACGAGGCCCATCATCACCCCGAACCCGCCCCCGTCCTCGCCCAGGCGCGCGCTCTGCGGCAGCCGGACGTCCTCGGCGGTCACCGGCGCGGAGTCGTTGCCGCGCAGCCCGAGGCCGTCGAACGACTTGTCGATGCGCAGCCCAGCGGTCTCGCGCGGCACGAGCCACAAGGTGGACAGCTCGCCGCCGGTCACCGGTCGCGTCGACCACACGTAGCTGTCGGCGAAGTGCGCCGACGTGACGAAGCTCTTCTTGCCGGAGATCCGGACGTTGCCGCCGTCGGCGCTCGCGGTGTTGAGCGACGCCCAGAAGTGACTGCGCGAGCCCGGCTCCGAGAACGCGAGCGTGCTGAGGTGCTTGCCTGCGGCGATCGCCCGCCGCACGTCCTCGGGACCGTGCTGCTCGATCACCGCCGTCGCCGCGTAATGCATGCAGACGACCATCGCGGTCGATCCGCACTCGCGCGCGAGCCGCTCGACGACGCGGGCCGCCTCGGCGACTCCCTGCCCCATGCCGCCGACCTCGGTCGAGCTGATCAGGCCGAACAGGCCGGCATCGGCGAGCGCGCGTACGGTCGCGGTGGGGAACGTGCCGCGATCGACATCGGTCGCGTTGGCTGCGGCAGTCGCCGCGACGGTCTCCAGTGCTTTTTCGAATGACATAGCTTCTCCTCGCGGTGGGTGCCGCGCGAGAAGCCGCGGTTCACCCGTCGCAGGTACGTGACCCGAACACGCCGGGTCGAGGTTGGCTTCAGCGACGGAACATTGCGCCCGGGAACCTAGCGCATGGCCGGTGCGTCTGCCACCGGCAACACGTCGATCCCGAGCTCGCGCTCCGGCTCGTCGTCGACCCCGACGAGGACGAGCTCGGCCCCTTCCTCATCGAGGCGGCTCGGCTCCCCGGCCGTCGTCCAGATCGCTCGCCCGGGCGATTCCCGCTCGAACAGCACGATGTGGCTCATCGCCTCGGGGACGCGAACTTCCTCCGGTGCGTCCGGCTCGACCCGATCGACGCGATACACCAGGTGGACGTGATCGGCGTGGCGTACGAACGCGTAGCAGCCCTCCGCGATCGCGCGAGCGCCCGGCTGATAGCGCGTGCCGCGTGTCTTCGTCGTGTACTCCTCCGCCTCGAGCTGATCGGCGAGCACGCGCTGCAGCGTGCCGACGCGCTCGACGCGTGCCCAGAACCGCTCGCCGGTCGGCGCCGGCATCCGCTTGCGCCCGATCCGCACGCGGCGGTGACCGCCGGCCGTGCTCAGCACGACGAAGAAGCTCTGCACGCCGGCCGCGACCACGAGCGCGTCGGCCGGCTGGACCGCGGGCCGGTAGAAGAAGCGAATGTCGCCGCGCTCGAGCACCTGGGGCACGATCACAGCGTGGCCCGCGGCGCGGCCGCGTCAACCCCGCGCTACCGGCGGTCCGTGATCACCCGAGCGGTATCGAACGGGACCGGGTTCGCCCAGCCCTGGACCCTGAACGTCGACGCTCCGACCGACTCGATGACGCCGGCCTCCCACCGCGACGAGGTCAGCGCGTCGTGCTCGCTGTTCAGCCACTTGTTCGACGAGTTCTGTTCGATCAGCCAGATGACCGGGCTGCCCGCCTGCAGCTCGGACGGCTGCTCGACGACCTTCGTCTTGAACAGCGCCTGGTGGTCGGTCATCTCGTCCTCGCGGAACGTCCACCACTTGTTCTCGAGCTCGAACACCGGCGTCGCCCGGTACAGCTTGCCGGGTTGTAGGTCACCGACCGCGAACCACACGCCGGGACGCAGGCAATGGTCGATCTTGTCGGTGCACTCGGGACCGCGCCCCATGTAGACCGAGCCGCCGGGGCCATGGACGTGGCCCTTCTCGTCACGATAGGCCGGCTTGCCATTGCCGCCGTACAGCGCCGCGTCCACGGCCACACCGGCGTCCTGCGGCGCCTCGGCGGTGGTGCCCTGCGCTGCCTCGTCGGACGTCTTCGTCGACGAGTGGCCCGACGTCTTGGCCGGGGCCGCCTCCGCCTCCGCCTCCGCTTCGGGCTGCTTCTTCTTGCACGCGGCGACGACACACAACACGATCAGGACCCAGCGCATGGCGCGCATCGTAGATCAATTCGGGCGCGAGACGCGCGGGTCACGTCGATCGAACAGCACGATGCGCGCACCCACGCGCGCGACCGCCTCCGCGGTCTCGGTCTCGTAGCGCACGCCGAGGACGAGCGAGATCGGCCGATCGTCGATCGCGAGCACGATGCGCTCGAGGGACGCCTCGGCGCGCGCCTCGGGCTGCCAGCCGCGTGCACTGCTCCACACCATCCCCGCCTCCGCGCGCACGTCGCCGACGAGCCGGCCGGTGGCCGACTCGAGGTGCAGGTTCGCGAGCGCCGCGGTGAACGGCGCGACCAGGTGCTCGGCGACCGCGTGGTGGTCCCGGCTGACGTCGACGTCCCAGCGAGCGAGCGGACCGATCGCGAACCGGCGGCGGAACGTGCGCGAGCGCGCGAAGTCGAGCAGGCCCGCCGTCTCGATCACGCCGATCCGGACCGTCGGCTCGTCGCGCCACGTGATCGTGCCGACCTCGGCGAAGCCGCCAACGTCGAACGGCAGGAACACCTTCTTCGGCACGCCGAGCGGCAGCACGATGTGGCCGTCGCGCGCGTGACGCACGTAGGTGCCGCGGTACAGCGCGCCGCGGAATCGATCCTCGAATCCGGCGTGCGTCGCGTCGAGCAGCACGTGGTCGAGCTTCCACACGAGGTCCGGCTCGTCGTCGAAGTGGATGATGTGCCGCACCGCGATCGCGCCGCCGAAGCCGTCGCTGCCGGCCGTCACCGAGACCCGGTTGCCCGGATCGAAGCACAGCGCGAACGGGCCGTGGCGCGACGTCCCGGTGCAGGTCTCGGCCCGCGCCGTCGCGGCGTGCGCGACCAGCGCGATCAGGAGCGCGGGCGCGGTGGTGCCCACAAGGAGAAGCGCAGTCCGGCGTCCATGACGAACGCCCAGCGGTCGGGCACGCCCATGATGTCATCGCGCTTCTCTCCGCCGGCGGCGAGCTTGAGAGTGAGCGGCTGGTCATTGATCGCGAGCACGATCGCCTCGTACTGCACGCGCGCGCGGATCCGTTGCGCGAGCTTCTGGTCGTTGCGAATCGGCACCAGGTAGCGCGGCATCTCGTGGACGATCTCGAACCGGAGGTTGTGAAAGCCCCGCGGATCGGCCACCACGTCGAGCTCGAGTGCCGACGCCGGCGTGAACGCCGTCCGGTACCCCGTCTCGTCGGTGTGCTGGCCCTCGAGGCCGACCCCGGTGCGCACGCGCAGGAACGAGTCGAGCTTCGCCGACTGCCACAGATCGAGCGTGACCATCGCGGTCGCGTGCTTCCAGATCGACGAGTTGCCGGTCGGCGTCGGGTGGATCTCGAGCCCGCCCGCCTCGGTCCACAGCCCGAGATCGAGCGTGAGATCATGGCGGCGCGGCTCGCCGACGAACGTCGTGATGCGCAGCAGCGGATCGAGGAAGCGGCGCGACATGTCGTAGTGCGCCACCACGACCTCCGCCGAGAACGGCTCGACGCGCACCGTGCCCTCGAGCAACCGGATGCGGTGGCGCGTCGGGGTCACCCCGTCGCTCAGGAAGTCGAACACGAACAGGCCGAAGTCGAGGCTCGAGCGCCTGTTCTGCAGCGGGTTGCCGAGATTGTCGATCAGCTTCTGCGGCGTGTAGCCGACGCCGAAGTACAGCCGCCGGTGCAGATCGAAGTTGATCTGGAACACGCGGCCGCGCTCGTCGCGCATCCAGCCCCACGGCACGTCGGCACGACCCGGCAAGAACGTGTAGCCCGCGCGCTCGAGCTTGTCGCGATCGAAGCCGTCATCGCGCATGCATTCGCGCGCTCGTTCGAGCGGCTTGGCGCGTGCGCCTGTCGAGTCGAGCTCCTCGTCGGCGGCGTAGAGGCAGACCTTTGCGACGTCGTCGCACTGGATCCGCCACATCGCCCCCTGCTTGTCAGGGACGCAGTGGACCGCGTGCTCCGGGTCCATCATCGGCAGCCGCTCGTCGGCGAGCGCGACTGCGGGCAGACCGATCCCGATCGCCGCGAGTGCGGCACACAATGGACGGCTCATCGCCGCGCACGCCGGTGCAATCATCGAACCATTGCCAGCTCGCCGAGCCGTCCAGGACTTGACCGCGCGCACCTGTGCCGCCGCGTGACACGTGTTGTGGCCGCGCAACAGCTCAGCTGGCGATCAGCTCGGCCGTGATCCGAGAATTGCCATCGCGAACCTCGATCCGGATCGGTACGTGTGCCGCATCCAGCCAGATCGTCAGCGCGAGATCGACGTCCGGACCGATCACGTGGCCATCGATGCGGAGCAGCGCGTGCTGCTCGATCGGCGGCGCGAGCTCGATCCGGAACATCTGGTCGGCGTGGACGACCCGGAGGAATCCGGCCCGCGCACCCGGATGCGCCCACCCGCGGATCGCGCCGAGTGCGGTGTGAAACGAGTGCGCGGTCGTGCCCGCGAACCGCGTCGTGAATTGCCGCAGCTTGCCTGCGATATCGACCCGCTCCGTCGAGCTCTGGGGCCGACCGCTCGCGCGATCGATCAGCGTCACCAGATCGTGGCCGACGCTGGCCACCGCGCTCGCGAGCGCGCCGGTGTGAAAGTGACT
>DAIRFU010000727.1:0-3530 GCA_036794935.1 Kofleriaceae bacterium
GGCGTGTTCCAGGACCGCACGATCTTCAAGGGCACGTTCGAGCTGTTTCGGTTCGAGACCGCGCGCGACGAGATCCGGTTCGACCTCGTCGAGACGGACCAGAAGGTGACGAGCAAGTTCCGCATCGACCCGATCGACGGACCGCATCCGTTCGACCTCCGGCTCACCGTCGAGGCCGATCCGCGCGGTCCGCAGGTCTACTACGGCATCCGCGCCGAGACCGACGCCGACGGCCACGTGCTCGAGCAGCGGCTACGCGCGCTGACGCCGGCGCCGGCCGCCGCCACGTCCGAGTAGCCCGAGCAGCACGACCGCCGCGGCGACGAGCGCGCTACCCGGGCCGCCGCCACCGGCATCGCAGCAGCCTCCGCCACCCGCGGTGATCTCGTCGACGCATACGTCGTCGCAACCGTCCTCGGCGGTCGTGTTGCCGTCGTCGCACTCTTCGCCCACATCGAGCGCGCCATCACCGCAGCGCGGGATCTTGACGAGGCCGACGAGACAGACATCGTCGAGCGTCCAGCCGCCGAGCTCCTTGGTGAGGTCGGTCGCGAGGTCCCACGAGACGGCGAGCGTGCCGCCGGCGACATGCGGCGTGAGATCGACGTCGTGGAACCGCCACTCGCGGTCGACGTGATCGAGCGTGCCGTTCTGCGAGGTCGCGTTGCGCCACACCTCGACGCCGTTCGCGCTGATCGTCGCCTGATCGTAGAGCGCGTCCTCGACGGTGAGCCAGCGCCAGTACTGGAGGTGGACGCTCTCGTACATCGACACGTCGACCTCGGGCATCGCGACCGAGACGACGAGGTTGGGCCGATAGTAGCCATCGCCGGTCAGATCGGTGCCGAGCACGCTCTCGCCGGTGAATGCCGCGTCGGGATCATCGCCGAGGTGGCCGACGACCGGCGGTCCCCACTGCCACTCGAAGCCCGCGTTGCTCTCCTGCGGCCACATCGGATCGACGTCGAACGACTCGCAGTAGATCGGCACGCCATCGCCGACGAACAGCTGGTAGGCCGGATCGGCAGGGTTGTTCGGGAACACCTGGAGCGTGCCGTCGTCGAACGTGACGTCGACCGAGTACGCGATCACGGTCCCGTCGGGCTGCGCCGGGAGCTCGCCACGCCACGTCGTGCCGTCGGGGACGAGCGCGAACGTGCTCGCGACGCCGTCGCCGATGCGCCACGAGACCTCGATGCTCGCGACCGCGGGTGGCGTGCATGTCGTGCCGGTCGGCGTGGCGACGGTCATCGCGATCGTGCGGTCCTGCACGGTCGGCGGGCTGACCACCGTCGTCTCGAAGCCGGGCACGAGCCCGTGGCGGCCGAACGCGCGCTCGATCGCGCAGTAGCTCGGTGTGCCGTTGCCGAGGTCCGCGTCATCGTCGTCCGCGATCAACGCGGCCGTGAACGTCGTGCCGATGTCGTCGGCGCGCTGCATGATCCCGGCGAGGATGTGCTGGACGCGGGCGATGCCGGCGGCCTCGCCGAGCTCCACGATCAGCGCCTTGCGCAGATCCCACAGCGCGCCGGCGATGATGAGACCGCTGACGTGCGGATCGAAGTCGACGTCGAGCGGGTAGACGCGCTCGGTGCCGAGCGGATCGATGTCGCGGAGCGCGCCGCCGTCGAGGTAGAAGCCGCGGCCGACCTGCGGATCGGCGTTGATGTCGGCGGCGAAGTAGTCGGCGAGCCCCTCGGACAGGTTGCTCTCGAACTTGCCCATGCCCTCGATCACCGAGTGGTTGTGGAGCGAGTGCCCGAACTCGTGGAACACGACGTCGGCGAGCCGGCCGCTGTTCTCGCAGCCACCGCCCGCGCGGAACAGGTGGACGACGTCGCCGGTCGAGTACGCGTTGCACGTGCCGTCCTCGTTGACGAAGAAGTCGAGCTGCTGATCGAGCCACGGCGCGACGCTCGGGTTGACGATCCGCGCGCGCGCCTTCGCGATGTTCGCGTGGATGTACGTCGAGAGCTGCGCGTCGCCGAACTCGTCACTCGCGAGCGACCACACGACGGGCTGGCCGGGCTGTGCGATCAAGATCGCGGTGGCGGGCGAGCCGGCCTGGTTGACGACGCGCACGTACGTGCCGGCGAGCGCGGGCACCACCGTGGCCGGCGCGGTGCCGGGCCACGCGAACGTACCGTCAGCGGCGGTCGTCACGGCGGCGCCGTCGACCGTGATGTCCGCCGCGGGCACCGCGAAGTCCGCACGCGTGCCGCCGGGATAGCGCACGCCGGCGTCGTACTGGAGCGTGCCGGTCGCGGTCATCACCCGGCTCTCTCGCGCGAGCTCGCGGCCGTCGCTACCGACGTAGACGCGCCAGCGCTCGCCCGGCGCGACACCATCGAGCTCGCGCACGTCGGCCGCGCGATAGCCGATCGCACCGCCACGCACGAGCGGCAGGATCAGCGCCCCGCCACGTGCCGGCAGCGCCGCCGCGACGTCGGGCCACGCCGAGGAGCCGACGGCGAACAGCCGATCGCGGCCGAACACGAACCCGAGTCCGCCGCCGACCACGCGCCGGCCGCGCCACGTCTGCGCGAAGCCGACCGTACGCAGGTTCCCGTCGAGCTGGTTCGCGACGACGACGAAGTCAGCGGCCCGCGCGCCGGGCGCGAGCAGCGCGACGTGCTTCGCGAGGAAGTCGCGCGCGGCGCGCTCGGCGATCGCCGGATCGGCGAGGGCTCCCGGCGCATCGACGTGCCCACCCCATAGCCGCGCCGCCACGCCGGTGTCGCGATCCCACGTCGCGCGCCAGCCCTGCTGCGCGAGGCTCGCGAACGCCCCCCGCGCGCGCGCCGGCAGCGCGGTGACGATCATGCGATCGCGCAGCCGCGGCGTGCTCGGCTTCCCGAGCGTCGGGCCCGCGATGCTCGTCGAGCTCGCGAGCACCAGGCAGGCGGCCAGTGCTAGGCGCACGGCCCACCATGGCACGACTCGCCGCAAGCTGACGCGGCGATCGTCACACCCGATCAGGCGCGAGCGACGGCCGACGCCTTGGTCTTGCCGGTCGACTTCTTCGAGGGCTTCGCGCCATTGGACACCGCGTGGCCATTGCCCGACTTCGCGTGCTCGCGGAGGGCGTCGACCTTGGGCGTCTGCTCCCAGGTGAACTCGGCGTCCTCGCGGCCGAAGTGACCGTACGCGGCCGTCTTGCGGAAGATCGGGCGGCGCAGGTTCAGCTCCTGGATCAGCATGCCGGGGCGCGCATCGAACGTCGCGAGCACGGCCTTCGTCAGCTTCTCGTCGGCGATGACGCCGGTACCGAACGTGTCGACGAGCATCGACACCGGCTCGGCGACGCCGATCGCGTACGCGAACTGGACCTCGCACTTCTTGGCGAGCTTGGCGGCGACGACGTGCTTCGCGATGTAGCGCGCGTAGTACGCGGCCGAGCGATCGACCTTGCTCGGATCCTTGCCCGAGAACGCGCCGCCGCCGTGGCGCGCGTAGCCGCCGTAGGTGTCGACGATGATCTTGCGGCCGGTGAGGCCGGCATCGCCGTGGGGACCGCCGATGACGAAGCG
>DAIRFU010000728.1:0-1345 GCA_036794935.1 Kofleriaceae bacterium
CAGTACGTCGCGGCGACGTTGCCCGGCGGCGGCTTTCGATGCGATAGCGCGGGCCCGAGCATCGCGCGCTACGTCGCCGAGCACTGCACGCTCTACTTCGGCTGGCACGACAGCTGTGACGGCTGCCTCACGCCGCCGACCAAGTGGGGCAAGGTCCGCGTCGGTGCGTGCGCGAACGGGAGCGGCGTCGACGATACGTGCTCGAAGCTCACGCTCGGCGAGTCGGTCGACATGTTCGGGCTCAGCCCGGACGGCAACGTGGACGAGAACGACGTGCTCTACGTCGGCTTCCGCTGCGACTGACGCCTCCGCCCGGCACTTTTCGTGCGACCGGGGCGGTGGGGCCGGCTCTCCCCTGCGTGACCCCTGCGCTCGCGTCTTACTCGCCGCCCTCCTGTGGATCACTGGTGGCGTCGCCTCCGGTCTGGGCGCCGCGCGTCGCGCGCCTGGGCGTGGCCGGGGCCATCGTATCGACGGCGGGGGCCTCCGCCGGGACCGCGGCGGCGGGTGGCGCGCCGGGCGGCGTCCCCCACGCGTCGTGCGCGGGCGCGACCTTCGCCAGCGCGGCGTTCTGGGCTTCGTCGAGGTGTGCGCGACAGCAGTCGAGCTCGGCGTCGCTCTGCGCCGTCGCGAAGCAGTTGCGCGCCTCGTCGGACCAGCGGTCGGCGGTGCACCGCGCGCGTAGCTGCGACGTCGCGCCGGCCTGGGCATCGGGGGCGTCGGCGTGGACGACGATCGCGAGCTTGTCGGCGACGACGCCGCAGTCGGGACCGGCGGTCTCGGGGATCGGATCCGGAGCAGGAGGCGGTGCGGCCGCCGGCGTGGCGCCGCCGCATCCAACCGTGAGGGCCAACAAGGCGAGGAGTCTCATCGGCCTCATTGTATCCGGCCTCGTGTAAGAATCGGGCGATGCGTCTCGCGGGGACCGTTCTTGTCGTGGTGATGTGGCTGTGCTCGCCGGCACTGGCGAGGCCCAGGCACGCGGCCGCGAAGCACGCGACGCCGCAGCAGCAGGCGGAGCTGACCCGGCTCGACCAGGAGCTGTCGAAGCAGCAGATCAAGCAGGCGAACTTCGCCGCGCTCAAGATCGCGAAGCAGCTCTACGCGCTGCAGAAGCGGGCGACCGGCGCCGACTCGGTGGAGGCGCAGCGCCGCGAGCAGGCGCTCGCCAGCCTCATGCAGCAGACCGGCGACTACGCCGGTGCCCAGCGGCTGTACACGGATCTGGTTCGCACGGCCGAGAAGCAGCACGGGAGCGAGTCGCGCGAGGTGCTGTACGCGCTGATGCCGATGAGCGGCGTGTACTGGGGCCAGAGCCGCTACGAGGACCTCGAACCGATCATGC
>DAIRFU010000728.1:1355-3529 GCA_036794935.1 Kofleriaceae bacterium
CTGCCCGGGCTATCACGACTACATCAGCTTCGTGAACAGCAAGGGCGGCATCGAAGGTTACAAGATCCGCGTACTCGAGATCGATCACGAGTACAAGGTGCCGCCTGCCATGGAGGCGCACGAGCGCTTCAAGAAGGAGGGCGCGGTGCTCGAGGGCCTCTATGGCACCCCACAGACGGCCGCGCTGACCAAGAAGCTCGATGGCGAGAAGAGCCAGGCGTACGCGGGCCAGCTCAGCACCTACGGCGCGCTGCTCAACGTACGCAACGAGTTCTCGTCGGCGTTGCGGGTCTACGAGCAGGTGCTGGCCCTGTACGAGGCGCTCGCGCCGAGCAAGCAGGACATCTCGCTGATCTCGCCGATCCAGATGCTGGCGAGCATCTACTGGCAGACGAATCAGCAGCCGAAGGCGATCGCACTGTACGACCGCGCGATCGCCATCAGCCAGCAGTCCCCGCAGACCACGCCGATGATGCGGACGAGCACGATGTGGGGCGTCGCCGCGATGTACTACTACGGTGGCCGCAAGGACCTCGCGCAGCCGCTGATGAAGAAGGCGATCGTGGTCGCCAAGCAGGAGATCGCGCGGCTCGAGAAGACCAAGCCCGACGACTACCAGATCCCCGCGCTGCTCGGCCAGGTCGGCTACATGTACCGGCAATCGGGCGATCTGGTGAATGCCGAGCAGGCGTTCAGGAAGACGATCGCGATCGCGGAGCAGAAGCACCAGTACTCGGGCTGGGAGAGCGCGCTCGCCGATCTCGAGCGAGAGCGGGGCAAGCCCAGGGAGGCACTCGCGCTGCTCGAGAAGGCGAAGGCCGAGATCAGCAAGCTCGCGCCGCTGTCGGCGACTGCGTACAACACGATGATCGCCGACGTGCTGCGCGATCTCGGCGAGTTCAAGCGCGCCGAGAAGCTGCTCGACGAGCATCGCGCGATGGTGATCAAGCACTGGGGCAAGAAGCACCCGATGTACGGTGCCGCGCAGCTCTCCGCGGTGAGCGTCTACGCCGGGTCCGGCAAGATCGCGCTCGCGCAGAAGACGCTCGACGAAGCGCTCGATATCGCGGAGCGCGAGCTCGCGCTCGTGCTGCGCTCGGGGACGGACAGCGATCACGCGGTGTACTTCGCGCGCCACGCGTACCTCCTCGATACCGCGATCAACTTCGGGTTCAACTACGCCCCGAACAGCGGATCGGCCGCGCGCCTCGCGCTGACCACACTGCTCCGCCGCAAGGGCCGCATCCTCGACGCCGCCGCGGCCGCGCTCGCGACGATCCGCAGCAAGCTGTCGGCCGACGACAAGAAGATCCTCGACGAGCTCAACAGCGCGCGCGCGCAGCTCGCGAAGCTCGTCAACGCCGGTCCGGCGGCGACCGGTGGTGACGACTACGCCAAGGAGGTCGCCACGCTCGAGCAGAAGGTGCAGCGACTCGAGCTGCAGGTATCCAAGAAGAGCGCGGCCTACCGCACGGTGACGCAGCCGATCGAGCTGACCGCGATCCAGAAGCTGATCCCGCGCGACGCGCGGCTCGTCGAGATCGTCAACTACCAGCCCTGGGATCCGAACACGCCGTACGCGCAGCGCAACCACCCCAAGCCGCGCCACTACGCCGCGTACATCGTCGGTACCCGGGGCGATCCGGCGGTCGTCGAGCTCGGTGAGGCCGCCGCGATCGACGCCGCGATCGCAGCCTTTCGCAAGGCGGTCGCCGATCCGGACAACGACCGCGCGGTCGACCTCGGCCACGACCTCTACAAGCTGACGATGGCGAAGATCGCGCCCAAGCTCGGCGGCTCGACGAACATCCTGGTCGCGCCCGACGGCGCGCTCAATGTCGTGCCGTTCTCCGCGCTCGTCGACGATGCGCAGCAGTTCCTGATCAAGAAGTACACGTTCACCTACCTGACGAGCGGCCGCGACCTGCTGCGGCTCGGCGTCAAGACCAAGGCGCAGGGCGGCGGCGTCGTGTTCGCGGACCCGAAGTTCGACACGTCCGCGCCGCCCCCCAAGGGCGGCACGACGCGCGGCCGGCGGTCCTCCGAGCTGCGCTCGCTCCGCTGGACGCCGCTACCGGGCACCGGGCTCGAGGCCGACGCGTTGCTGAAGACCTGGACGAAGCTCACCGTCTACCGCGGCGAGCGCGCGACCGAGGGGCAGCTCAAGGCGCTGC
>DAIRFU010000729.1:0-3528 GCA_036794935.1 Kofleriaceae bacterium
GGAGGGTGGTTTCGGGGCAGGCTGGTTGAGGGCGTCGGATCGGATGGCCTGGGCCTGGTTCCGGATCAGCGGATCAGGATAGAGCTGACCTTCGACCATCCCGGAGCTGAGCGTGGTGCTCGCCGAAAGTAGGTGACGCCGACGGTGTTAGCGCACCGCCGACGTCGTGCTCCTGGTCGACCCCGTTGAAGTCGTCGACCCAGAGCAATTCACGAATCGTTCATCACGCGCTCGGCGTCAAGCACTGGATGGCCTCACCGCCGTCGGTGGAGGAGGCCAGGCCTGGCATGTGCGTCGTGTGCGGCGCGGCCAGCCGCCCGACCGGTTGTCGCCTCGGGCTTCATGGCCACGGGGTTCGCGACCGTCAGGTGCGCGGTCCCATCGATGCCGACGGCTCGCCAGTGTGGATCGTGATCGCGTGCCGCCGGTACGTGTGCACGACGTGCGACGCGGTCCTGACGGTGGTGCCGCGCGGCGTCTGCCCTCGGCGGCACTACGGCCACGCGGCGATCGCGATGGCGCTCGCGCTGTGGGCGATCGTCGGCGCACCGGTTGGGGACATCCGGCGCCGCGTCTGCGCATGGCAGCAGAGCCACGAGACGCCGAGCCAGTGGCCGACGCTCCGCCGGTGGGCACGCGCCGCTCGCGACGTGATCGGCGACACCAGCCTCGTGCTCGAGATCGCCGCCGCGCGGGTCGCGCAGCGCGCGATCGGCCGCGCGCCGCCGGAGGCGCGTCACGCGCCACGATGGGCACAGGCGTTTGCCGGAGGCAGTGTCATGCCGTGAGGTCCATCGTGGTGTGCGTCGTCGACGAGGACGCGCCCACCACGTTGGATCGACGACGGCGCCGGGCGCCGCGTGGCACGTGCGTAGGTGGTCCGGCGCCCTTTCACCCGCCGTGACCGATGGAGAAGTCATGTCCTCGCTCGTTCCTCGCGACCACCAAGAGGCGGTCGCCCTGTTCCGCGCCAGCGTGATCGGCGCGCTCGCCCGCAGCGACCTGTCTCACGGCGAGCTCGCCGCGGAGATCCGCAAGCTCGCCGAGAGGAAATGGCGGCCACCGGGCCTCCGCGCGACCAAGCAGTACGGCGTCTCGACGATCGAGCGCTGGCTCTACGCCTACCGCGGCGGCGGCCTCGACGCGCTCAAGCCCGATCCGCGCTCCGACCGCGGTCGTGCCCGCGAGCTGACCGACGCGCAGCGCGAGCTGCTGCTCGAGATCCGCCGCGAGCACCCCGACGCGTCGGCCAAGCTGATCTTGCGCACGCTCGTGCTTGACGGCCGGCTGCCCAAGGGGTGTGTGTCGGTGTCGACGGTGACGCGGCTCTATCGCGACGCCAAGCTGCCTCGTGGCACTCGCCGCGACGGCCATACCCGGCTGCGCTGGCAGGCCGATCACGCCGGCGCCTTATGGCACGGCGACGTCTGCCATGGACCAGCTCTCCGCATCGGCAAGACCACCAAGCCGCTGCGCATCCACGCGCTGCTCGACGACGCCTCTCGCTACGTGGTCGCGCTCGAAGCGCGCCACACCGAGCGCGAGGACGACCTGCTCGATCTCATGCTCGCGGCGCTGCGCCGCCACGGCGCACCCGACGCGTTCTACTTCGACAATGGCGCGACCTACTCCGGCACCGAGCTGCGTCTCGCGTGCGAGCGCCTCGGCATCACGCTCATCCACGCGCGTCCCTACGCCCCCGAGGGGCGCGGCAAGATGGAGCGGTTCTGGAGGTCGCTCCGCGAAGGCTGCCTCGATCACCTCGGCACGATGGCCTCCCTGCACGACGTGCAGGCGCGCCTGCTCGCCTTCCTCGACGGGCACTATCACCGCACGCCGCACGGCGGTCTGTTCGGCAAGACGCCCGCACAGATGTGGGACGGTGCGACGACGCGGCCAATCGACGAGCCCACGCTCACAGCGGCGCTTACCACCACCGTGCGCCGCCGCGTGCGCAAGGACGGCACGCTCGATGTCCGCGGCCAGACATGGCAGCTCGACCAGAGCTTCTTGTCCGGCGCGATCGTCACCGTCGCCGTCGATCTCGCGGGCGCCGCCGCGCCCGTCGTCGAGTACGACAAGCGCCGTTACACGCTGCGCCCCGTGGACGCCGTCGCGGCTGGCAAGACCAAGCGCAAGCCGCCTGCACCGACGTCGTCGACAAAGGCCGTGCCGTTCGACCCCGCGGGCGCGCTGCTCGACAAGATCGCCGGTCGTCCGCCGCGCCACCGCCCCGAGGAGGACTGACATGACCCAGCCCTACCTCGCATCGTTCGCGCTCAAGGAGCCACCGTTCACCAAGGAGATCCCAGACGCCGAGCTGTGGCTGCCGTCGAGCAAGCTCGCCGTCGTCGACGCGCTGCTCGAAGCGCTCGACGAGCACGCCTCCGTCGTCCTCGTCGGTGAGCCCGGTGTCGGCAAGACCTGCGTCTTACGCGCGCTCCGCCACCGCATCCCCGCCGCCGGCTTTCGACTGACCTACTGCCACAATGCCACGCTCGGCCGGCGCGACTTCTACCGCCAGCTCTGCCACGCCGTCGGCATCGCGCCCGCCGCCACCGCCGGCAGCTTGTTCTACGGGCTGTCCCGGCACGTCGAAGAGCGCGCCGCCGAGCGCGTTCATCCGGTGTTCCTCCTCGATGAGGCCCACCTGCTGTACCAGGACACGCTCGACCACCTGCACATCCTGCTCAACTACGCCTGGGACAGCCGCGCGCTGCTCTCGCTGATCCTCGTCGGACTGCCCGAGTTGCGCGAGCGGCTCGAGCTGCGGAGAAATCGCTCGCTCTACTCGCGCATCCACCACCGGCTCGAGGTCGCCGCGCTCACCCCCGACGATAGCGCCGAGTACCTGCGCATGCGCCTGCATCGCGCTGGCTGCGACCGCGAGGTGTTTGCCTCCGACGCCGTCGTGCTGCTCCACGAGGCCACCCTCGGCGCCATGCGCGATCTCGACCGTCTCGCTACGCACGCCCTCCGCGAGACCGCTCGCAAGAAGCGCAAGCTCGTCGAGCGCGACGTCGTCGCACGCGTCATCGAGGCCGAGGCAAGGGAGCGCGACCGATGACCGCACGACGTGTCGCCATCCACACCCAGCTCGCCGGCCTCGCTACCCTCGAGGCGATGGTGCGGCTCGCCGTGCGCGCGCTCCACGCGACCTATCCCGACCTGACACGGGGCCTCCGCGACGATCACCGCATCGAGCTCACCACCGCCTGCATCGTCGCCGAGGTCGCCGAAGATCTGCTGCTCGCCCTCGACGACCACCGCGCGTACGTCCTGTACAACCTCGCAGCCCTCGGCGACTCGGACTCACAGCAGACCGCCTGGCCGTTCTGATCGCCATCATCGGCGGCGCCGCGACCGCGGCGCGCTGACGATGCCCATCGATCAGCCTGCTGCGGTTGCGGCACCACGATGATGCCCACCGATCAGGCCGCCGCGAGTTCCCTCGTCAGGCATGCTTCGCAACACCTGGCCACCGGCACGCGTAGACGAAACATAGGAGCCGTCGCCCGCAGCCGCGCG
>DAIRFU010000730.1:0-3519 GCA_036794935.1 Kofleriaceae bacterium
GCGGACGAGCGCGGCGAGGTTGAGCAGCATCGCGATCCGCGCCTGGTCGCCCTCGGCGAGCGCGGCGCGCTTCTCGACGAGCTCGACGCAGTCCTGCCAGCGCCCGTGCTTGACGAACAGCTGCTCGAGCGCGTCGAGCACGCGCGCCTCGCCGGCGTCGATCGTCTGCGCGCTGTGCCATGCCTCGAGCGCGCGCTCCGGGTTGGCGAGCTGGTCGGCCTCGATGCGGCCGAGCTCGAGGAGCAGCTCGAGCTGCTCGTCCTCGTCGGGCTCGCCATGCTCCATGCCGTCGCGGATCAGCTCGCGGATCCCCTCGGCCGCCTCCGCCCACGCACCGGCCCGGCGAAACTTGTCGAGCTGGGCGCGCTTGGTGGCGACGTCCGCGATCGAGACCTCGATCTCGTAGCCCTCGGTCTCGGTGCGCCGGGTGACGACCGTCGAGCCGGCGGCCTTCTGGCGCGCCGCGAGCACGCGGGCGAGCGCCCGGCTCGACACCTCGAGCAGCGGCGACAGCGCGGCGACCACGTCGCTGGTCAGCGACGCGGCGCCCGAGTGCGCGGCGACGAGCGCGACCGTGCGCTCGTTGATGCGAACCGGCAGGAGCAGCGCGGGGGTGGCGGCGCCGCCGAGTGCCTCGAGGAAGCCATCGATGAATGGCTCGCCGGTCGCGAGCAGACCGATCGAGGGTGCGCCCGAGGCGATCGCGGACTCGATCGCGGACACCGCGTTGCGCGGGATGCGCAGCGAGTCGATGCCGCCGACCTCGAAGCCGTCCTCGGCGATCGCGCTGCGGCCGCGGATGTGATCGGGATGCACCGAGAGCAGCGCGGCGAACCGCACCTGCGACCGCGCGGCGCGCAGGAGCAGATCGAACACCTGCTGGCGGTCGCTGGCGGTCTCGATGGCGCTCGCCGCACGAGCCGGATCGAGCGGTGATTTCCGAGCAGTAAGCTCTGGGCGCACGCGGGTGCGATGGTACTTCCGGTACCAGGCACGCGCGAGTGGTAAGCGCGCTCCTTGGCAGGAGTGCATGGCGATGGGGTAAGCTCGTGGTCGGATGCGCAAACGCGTCGATCACGATGCGACGCAGGAGGTGTCGTCGAGCCAGCTGGTGCCCGATGCAAAGCCTCCGGCACGCCCGGGCGCGGGCAATAACGACGCCAGCATGTGGATGCAGGCGCCGGTCAGCGCCGACGACTTCGCCGGTGGCCCCCGGAAGAAGAAGCCACCCGGGCGCGGCGGCCGCACCGCGGTGGTCGGCATCTTCGCGGTGCTGCTGGTCGCCACCGTCGCGGGCGGCGCCTGGTACGTGTTCTTACGAGAATCACCTGCGCAGACGGCGGCGGCCCCCTCGGCACCCGCACCCACGCCGGCGCCGGTCGCCGCGGACCTCGCCGATGCCGGTGCCGTCGCCGCCGGCGCCGATGCCGCGGTCGTCGTCGATGCGGCCGTCCCGGCCATCGCGGTCGTCGACGCCGACGCGGTCTCGTCGGCCGGCAAGCTGTTCAAGAGGAAGCAGACGACCAGGCGGCCGACCCACAAGAAGAAGAAGGCAACCAAGAAGCGGTCGGCGTCCAAGCGGCGCCGGCGCTGAGCGCCGGATTCACGTCCGCGGGTGCTTGCCGACCAGGCCGATCTTGAGGCCGCTGTTCGGCGGGTTGGGTCCGAGCCAGATCGAGAACAGCGAGCGCGCGAAGTCGGCATCGCCGATCACGCCCTTGCGGACGTTGTTGATGTCGACGGCGACGCCCTTGCCCGGCACGTAGAGGAACGTCAGCGTGTCGCCCTTCTCGAAGCTCGGCATCCACGCGTTCAGCTGCGCGATCATCGGCTTCAGCTGTGCGAGCGGCACCGTCGCGTTCTTGCGAAAGCCCTCGTTCCACGCGTCGACGATGTCGCCGTGGTCGACGTCGCGTACGAAGCGCAGCACGAGCATCTTCATCTCGTTCGCGGCGATCAGCTCTGCCGGGCTCGACGACACGTGCTCGACGTACAGGCCGGCGACGTAGACATCGACCCTTAGCCAGGTCGCCTCGCGCAGCCCCATGCCGTTGAGGTGAAGCTGCGTCCCGCCGATCGTGGCGGTCTCGGCCATCGTGACGCCCGCCCGCCGGCCCGCCTCGGCGGATCCCGCGGTCGCGGCGAGCGCGACCAGAAAGATTGCGAGTCTCATGTTGCGCCTCTGCATCGGCAGCGCAGCAAGATCCACGCCTTCGCCGCGCCGCGGCCTGCGCCGGGTATAGAGCCATGTACACTTCCTCCCGTGCGCGCCGCCACCGGCCTTGCGCGAACGGCCATGCCGTCCGTCCGCGATGGTCTCGCAAAGCTCGGAGTGCGGCGGCTCCTGCTCGCGATCCACGACACGAGCTTTCCGTCGGATCCCGACGAGGACATCGGGCGTGGCTCGCCGGCGACGCGCGCCGCCGCGCGGCTGTTCGGGTACGCGCGGGAGCTCGGCTTCACCGGGATCCAGCTCGGGCCGCAGGGCCAGACCTCGCGCGGCAACCCGTCGCCGTACGACGGTACGATCTTCTCGCGCAACCTCGGAAACCTCGCAGTCTCGTCGCTGCGGCCCGGTGGTCCGCTCGCGGGGCTCGTCGACGAGACGACCCTCGACCGCCATCTCGCGCCCGGCGGCGCCGCGCAAAACGCGCACGCCTACGACGCCAGCCACGCGATCCTCGACGCGGCGTATCGTGCGCTCGAGGGCGGTGCGCGACCCGATCTGCGCGCGCGCCTCGACGCGTACCGCGCGGCGAATGGGCTCGGCACCGAGGGACCCGCGGGCTGGCTCGAGTCCGACGCGCTGCACGCCGCCCTGTCGGCGACCTACGGCGGCGGCCATCGCACGTGGCCGGCGCGCGACCGCGATCTGTGGCTCGCCGATGATCCGCCGCGCCGCGCCGAGCTGCTCGCCCTCCACGCGCGCGCGATCGATCGCTACGCGTTCGGCCAGCTGCTCGTCGCCGAGGAGCACGCTCGTGTCCGCGCGAGCTGTGGTCTCGTGCTCTACGGCGATCTGCAGGTCGGCTACGCCGATGCCGACGCGTGGCGCCATGCCGCCGCGTTCCTGCGTGGCTACCTGATGGGTGCGCCGCCGAGCCGCACCAACCCCGACGGCCAGCCGTGGGGCTACCCGGTGCTCGATCCGGCGCAGTACGCAGGCGCGGTGCGCGCCCTCGTCGCCGCGCGCGCGGACCGGGCGTTCAGCGACTACGACAGTCTTCGCATCGATCACCCGCACGGCATCATCTGCGCCTGGGTCTACCGCAGCGACACCGGCGATCCCGGCCGCGCGGTGCGCGAGGGCGCGCGGCTGTTCTCCTCGCCCGACCTGCCGGATCACCCGGCGCTCGCCGCGTTCGCGATCGCGCGGCCCGACCAGATCGATCACGCGCGGCCGCGCTACCACGACCGCTGGGTGACCGATCTCGACGACGATCAGGTCGCCGGCTACGCGGTCCTCCTCGACGCGATCCTCGACGCGGCGGAGCGGCACGGCCGGGCGCGCGGCGATCT
>DAIRFU010000138.1:0-4426 GCA_036794935.1 Kofleriaceae bacterium
GAGCGGGTTCGCGCCCACGTGGACGTAGGCACCGGGTTGGATGCGATCATCAAGGCGGCACTCCGCTTCTGCTCGTGAGCAGCGTGCAGGTCGCCGGCGGAGAGAAACGATCCGGCGAGACCAACTCGTCTGCGCGAGGCGCTCGTCGAGCTACGCTAGCAGCACGTGACGCCATGTCGCCCGGGCGACAGCGCCGATGTCGGGATGCTCGTAACGGCAGCCCTCCATCGTGGCGGCGACGAGACCGAGGCGACCGACCCTCTGGCGCTCGCCGGGAAGGCGCTCGTTCAGATCGGCTATCCACCGCCGGTCGCGACGTCAACGATCGAGCGGGTTCGCGCCCACGTGGACGTAGGCACCGGGTTGGATGCGATCATCAAGGAGGCGCTCCGCTTCTGCTCGTGAGTAGCGTGCAGCTCGCCGGCGGAGAAGGGCGAGCCGGCGGCTCGCCAGCAAGGCGCTCGTCAGCTCGGCTACCCGCCGCTGGTTCCGACGGCAGCAGGGTCGCGCCCACGTGGACGCCGGCAAGAGGCGCTCCGGTTCTGCTCGTGACCAGCGTGCAGGCCGATCGCGACGACAGAGGTCGCGCGGGTTCGCGCCCACGTGGACGTAGATTCCGGGCGACAGTTGATCGCCGCGTTGATCGACACGCAGGCGCGGCACGGCACTCCGCCGCGCTCTCCCATGAATGCATTGCGGCCCGCACCGGGCGCGTAGTTGGACGCGGCGTCGTGACAACGATCGGGCAATCGATCCTCGACCGCGAAGCGGCGTCGCTGATCCGCGTGCTGCCGCGTCCCGGGAACGTGCCGCCGCAGCCGACGGGCGTGCATGTGTCGCGCCGAGCAATCCGGCCCTGTGTCGGGCCGTATCGAGGCGGGGCTGCGAGCGAGGAGGTCACGATCGCGGGCAAGCCGCCGACGCCGTGGTGGTTGATCCTGCTCGTCGCGTTGGCGATCTGCGTCGGCGCGCACGCGCTTGCGAGCTCGATAGGCTTCGACTGGCCGGCGACCGCCACGATTGCATTCATGGGCCTCAGCTTGCTCTTCGACAGGATCCGCAGGGGCGCGCGCCGCCGGATCGACATCGATCACGATGCGCTGCACGTGAGCGCGGACAAGCAGCACGCGAGCATCGCGAGGCCGCGTCTGGCTGCGATCGAGTCCTGCGAGGAACGCACGCGGGTGGACGTGAAGCTGGCCGGCATGACCGTTCGCAAGGGCGCCGACTGGATCACGACGTACTACGTGCGGGCGCGGCTCGATGACGGCACGACGAGGCAGCTGATGAGCCTGGCGACGGTCGAGGACTGCTGGTGGTTGCAAGCGACGGTGGAGCAGGTACTCGGGTCGGGCGCGCCGCGCTGATCAGGACTCGAGGCGGCGCACGCGCAGCAGGCCGATCGCGAGCCACACGGCGGCGATCGCCGCGAGGGTGATCGCCGGCGTGACGAGCGACGGCGCCGACTCGATGTCGGCGAGCAGCCGGACCTGGCGCGTGATGCTGATCGCCTGGAGCGACGCCGGGATGCCACCGATCACGAGGTCGACGATGACGAGGTAGGCGATCGACACGGCCATGCCGTGCTTGGGCACGAGGAGCGCGACGCCGGCCGCCACGACCGAGACGGCGACCGCACCGGCGGCGAACGCGATGGCACTCTGCAGCGGGAACGGGCTGCCTGCGGCCTGTGTGGCCATGACCCAGCCGCCGGCCACGAGGAGGGCCGAGAGAGGGGCGAGTGCGAGCAGCTTGCCGACGACGAGGGTCCAGCGCGCGATCGGGCGCGACCACAAATAGGTCGTCGTGCGGTCCTCGATCTCCTCGCCGATCGCAGATGCGACGAACACGCACGGCAAGAGGAGCATCACGACGAGCTCGAGGGCGGCGGCCGTCGCGACGGCCTCGTGGCGGTGAGGCATGGCGGCAGCGAGCAGGGTAGGCAGTGCCGCGATCATGGCGACGACCCAGACGGCACGGCTGCGCGATACGCGGCGCAGGCTGACACCGACGAGGGTGGCGAGGATGGCGCCGGTGCGGGGCACGTCGCGGTCAGTCACGCCGTGCTCCATCGCCGGTCAGGTACTCGAAGACGGCGCCGAGGTTGTTATCGGGTGAGGTCAGGGTCGAGACCGCGATGCCGGCGGCGAGCACGGTGTCACCGATCTGCTCGTAGCAGCGATCGGGATCGCGGGTCTCGACGAGCACCGCGCCGCGCTCGAACGCGATGCGCGCGACGTGATCCTCGGCGGCGAGGGCGGCCGCGATGGCGCGCGGCTTGTCGCACTCGACGCGAATGCGATGGGGGTGGCGATCGATCAGCTTGCGGATCTCGTAGACGTTGCCCTCGGCGAGGACCTGGCCGCGGTAGATGACGACGATGTCGGTGGTCAGCGCCTCGATCTCGTAGAGGACGTGACTCGAGATGACGATGGTCTTGCCGGCCTCGCCGAGCTTCTTGATCTGCTCGATGATCTCGATGCGGGCCTTCGGGTCGACGCCGGTCAGCGGCTCGTCGAGGAGCAGGAAGTCTGGGTCGTGCGCGATCGCGGTGGCGAGCTTGGTGCGCTGGCGCATGCCCTTGGAGAAGCCCTTGACCCGGCGATCCTGGGCGTAGGTCATGCCCATCTGGGCGAGCGCGTCGGCCGCGGCCTTGCCGGCACGGGCGGTGGGCACGCCGGCGAGACGCGCCATCGCGGTGACGAGCTCGAGCGCGGTCAGCTCGTCCCACGTCTTCTCGTGCTCGGGGGCGTAGCCGATGCGGCGCCGCACCGTGACATCCTCGAACGGGCTCGCGCCGTAGACGGTGAGCGCGCCGCGCGAGGGGCGCAGGAGACCGGCCATCATCTTGATGAGGGTGGACTTGCCGGCACCGTTGGGGCCGAGCAGGCCGACGATGCCGCCGCGCAGCGTCCAGCTCACGTCGGAGACGCCGAGCACGTGGCCGTACCACTTGCTGCAGGTCTCGGCGACGACGACGGTCACGACGCGCCTCCGACACCGGTCTTCTGGTCGCGCGAGACCTGATACCAGAGGATCGCGATCGCCGCGCCGCTTTGCACGAGCAGGCCGATGAGGGCCGCCTCGAGCGAGAGGTTGGCGGTGAGCCCGGGAATGCGGATGTCGAACAGCTCGAACGTGAATGCCTGCAGCGCGGTCGGGATGTCGAGCGCGGCGAGGTTCCGTCCCAGCACGAACGAGAGCCCGAACGCGATGTTGCCGGCGATCAGGTAGTACGCGGCCCACAGCGCGAGCGCGTAGCGCCGGTTCGCGACGAGCGAGGACAGCGCGAGCGGCACCGCGGTGTAGGCGAGCGTCGCGAGCGCACCGACCGCGAGGGTCTTCGGCAGCAGGTGGAGATGGGCGACGAGATCGTCGAGGTTGTCGCACAGGCCGAGGCGCAGGCCGGCGAGCAAGAGCGGCGGCACGAACACGATCGTGGCGACCAGCGTGCCGTAGCCGGCGAGCTTGCCGAGCACGTAGTCGACCGGCCGGATCGACCGCACGTAGTAGAACGTGAACGCGCCGCTCTGCGTGTCGGTCGAGACGATCGTGGCGCCGAGCGTGAGTGAAAGGATGAACGCGGCCATGCCGTACCAGCGGATCGACATCGGCACGACGGCGTCGGCCATCTTGAGCGGCAGCTGCTGCGCGCCCATGACGATGCTGGCGCCGCGGATGATCTCCGAGGTCGCGACGTACATGAAGCCGCCGGCGACGAAGGTCGTCACGACGACGGCGAACAGCGGCATCTTGTAGCGCCACCACCGCTTCCAGGCCATCCGGATCTGATGGCGCATGATCACGCGCCAGCGGGTCGAGACCGCGCGGCGGGTGCCGACGTAGCGCTTGTACCCGATGTCGTGGATCGTGCCGGTCGCCGGCCTGGCGGCGTCACTCATACGTGAAGCTCCGGCGCGGCCGCGGCGCGATGGGGTGGGGCGTTCGCCGGCTCCTCGCCGATCACGCGGAGGAACGCGGCCTCGACCGTCTCCTGGCGCACCTCGATGCCGCGGACCTGGAGGCCGGCAGCCTTCGCGCGGCGAAACACGAGCTCGCTGGTCGCGCCGGTGGGCAGATCGACGGCGAGCTGGACCGGCGAGGTGACCCTGCAGGCCGCGCCATCGGCGGTGAGCGCGGCGGCGAGCTTGGCGGCGTCGGCCTTGACCTCGACGGTCAGGTTGCTATCGAGCCCGCGCGCGCCGCGCAGCTGCTCGATCGTGCCGACGAACCGGACGCGGCCCTGGTGCATGATGACGGCGCTGTCGCAGACGCGCTCGACGTCGGGCAAGAGGTGCGTCGACAGCACGATCGCGCAGCCGCGCCGGGCGGGCAGCTCGAGGATGAGGTGGAGCATCTCCTCGCGCGAGCGCGGATCGAGGCCGTTCGTCGGCTCGTCGAGGATCACGAGGTCGGGCCGCGAGAG